>JBAQYV010000101.1:0-3618 GCA_049790315.1 Candidatus Acidiferrales bacterium
GTCATGCCGAGGCCTTTGCGGCTCATTTCGTAAATTACGTCGGGCAGCTTCGACGCGGGCGCGACGCGGGGCAAGGCGTCACCCGAATGCATCAGATTCTCAGCGCGCAGCAGCTTCATCCCCAATCGGCCTTTGGGATGCAGCGCGGCGAAATCGTCTTCGCGGAATCCGCGGCGATCGAGCAATGCAATCGCAAGCGCATCGCCCATCGCCATGGCCGCGGCGGTTGAGGCTGTCGGCGCGAGGTTGAGCGAGCAAGCTTCTTCGCTGACGCGAATATCGAGCACGGCTTTGCTCGCGGCGGCGAGCGTTGAATTGAGATTGCCGGTAAGGGAAACGATCGGCACGCCGAGACGCTCGATGGTTTCAAGCAGGGCTAGAATCTCCTCCGTTTCGCCGCCGTAACTGACCGCAATCACCGCGTCTTGCCGGGTGAGCATGCCTAGATCGCCGTGCAACGCTTCGGCCGGATGCAAGAAGAGCGACGGCGTGCCGGTGCTCGACAATGTAGCCGCGATTTTTCTACCGACGAGTCCCGATTTGCCCATGCCGGTGACTACGACGCGTCCCTGGCAGCCAAGCAACAGATCGACGGCCGCCGTGAATCGCGCATCGAGGCGCGAGACAAGATCCGCGATGGCGGCGGCCTCTATGCGCAGAACGCGCTTGGCGGTTTCGATGCTCATGTGAAGCGGCTCACGCAAGCCCCACGGTGCGGACCAAATTCGCAAGTGGCGAAAGTTTCGCGAGCAGCGCGGGCAGGCGATCAAGTGGCAGCGCATTCGAGCCATCGGAGAGCGCGTGCGCGGGATCGTTGTGCACTTCCAGGAACACGCCATCGGCGCCCGCGGCGACTCCGGCGCGCGCAAGAGGCTCGATGAATTCGGGCTGGCCACCGCTCGAGTTGCCATCGGCGCCCGGCAACTGCACGGCGTGCGTGACGTCGAAAACCACGGGGCATCCGGTTTTCTTCATAATCGGAATCGAACGCATATCCACGACAAGATTTTGGTAGCCGAAAGAAACGCCGCGCTCCGTGAGTATCACTTTGCGATTTCCGGCGCTGCCAATCTTTTCCACGGCGTGGGCCATGTCCCACGGCGAAAGAAATTGGCCCTTTTTCAAATTCACCACGCGCCCGGTGCGTGCCGCGGCGAGAAGAAGATCGGTTTGCCGCGAAAGAAACGCGGGAATTTGCAGCACATCGCAAACTTCGGCGGCCGGCGCGGCTTGCAGCGGCTCGTGAATATCCGTGAGCACGGGAATTCCGAGATCCTTCTTAATGCGCCCGAGGATCGCCAGACCCTCCGTGATTCCCGGGCCGCGAAAAGACGACAGCGATGTGCGATTGGCCTTATCGAATGAGGCTTTGAAGATCAGGGAAACCTTCGCCGCGCCGGAAATTTGCACGAGACGCTCGGCGATCATTCGAGCGTGCTTCTCGCTTTCGATCACGCATGGCCCGGCGATCAGGAACAGCGGACATCCGTTGCCGACGCGAAATGTTCCGATCGGAATCTGTTTTGTTTCGGACATGAGGGCGCGTCCTAGACTATGCGGGCCGCGAGGGATTTGCAATCGTAGCGCGCCGCGCGCGATCGGCAGATGGCGCGCGCGGTTTCGCTCACTGCTTAACGATCTGATACCCGGAAAATCCCATATCGATGGAGACGACCTGGGACGGAAGAGTGACCTGATAGGCGACAATCTCCGGCACCTCAAATCCATCGACAGTTTGATATTGAATCTGGAAATTCACTTTTTGTTTTCCATGATCGATGTCGCTATTGATGCTGCTCAGCAGCAGACCGTTTTCCGTCGGGATGTACATGGGCTGCATCGCGATCACCGACGATGGCGTCGTCACCTTCATTTCCGTGATCACGCCGTCTTTCGTCATCACGATGTCCACGTTCGCGTCCGTGGTCTTTTGCGCGAAGTGGTAACCATCGGCCTGCGAGGAATACACAAGTTGTGCGTCGTCCGTGGGGGAAAACACGGGCGACAGCACCAGGGAATTCCACGTCTGAAAAAATCCCACCACTGTTTGCTGAAGATCGGCCGCCAGATCCTGAACGCTCGGATCGATTGCCAATCCGTTGGCTATAAACGGCGTCGCCTGGATGGCGCCTTGCGGATCGATCACCGTCGCATACTGCACATGGCGAACCACCGCGAGCTTCGCCGGGTCCGTGACGATTTGCGCCCAGTTCGGCTGGATGTTGCACTGGAACGCTTTCACGCCCTGACTTTGCAGAATGTAATACGCCACTTCCGCCTTACGGAGGATCGCCGCCTTCATCGCGGATGGCGGAGCGGGCGCCCGAGTCTGCGACGGAGCCGGCGCGGCAACGGGCGCATCAAGCTTTTTGCCGTCTTGCGCCTGCGCCCGGCTCGCGAAGAAACCCATAGCGAGGATGACTGCGACCGATAGTGATATCCGCGAGAGTATCGCGGGGCCGGTTTTGAGTTTGATCATTGGCGTCTCCTCGGATCGATCTTACGGCGAAATCGCGCCTTATCGGCGGGTCTCGCTCGTCGGAATTTCGTTGGTAACACCCTCGGGATTACCGGCCTTGCTTTCGTTGACGGCCTGACCGTGCTCGCGCGCCGCGCCGACGAACGCCGCAAACAATGGATGCGGCTCCAGCGGCTTGGATTTAAATTCGGGATGAAATTGACACCCGAGGAACCACGGATGACCGGGCACTTCGACGATCTCGACATACGTGGCGTCGGGCGTTTTGCCGGAAATGCGCAAGCCCGCGCCCGTCAGCGCCGCTTCGTATTCGCGATTGAATTCGTAGCGATGGCGATGGCGCTCGCTAATTTCAAGTGCGCCGTAGACGCGGTGCGCCAGCGACCCGGGCTCCAGCCGGCACGGCCATGCGCCCAATCGCATGGTGCCGCCCATTTCATCGACGCCCAGCAGCTCGCGCAATTTGTAGATCACGCGATGCGGCGTGCGCGGATCGAATTCCGTGCTGTCGGCATCGGCCAGACCGCCGGCATCGCGCGCATATTCGATCGTGGCGCACTGCATGCCGAGGCAAATACCGAAGAAAGGAACGCGATTCTCGCGCGCGTATTGAATCGCGTAAACCATGCCCTGAATGCCGCGCTTGCCGAATCCGCCGGGGATCAGAACTCCGTCGGCCCCGGCCAAACGCTGCGCCGCGATTGCCGGCGAATCGAGCTCTTCGGCTTCCACCCAATCGATCACCGTGCGAACGCGGTGCGCCAAGCCGCCGTGCATCAAAGCGTCGCGCAAACTTTTATACGCGTCTTCAAGCTGCACGTATTTGCCAACCACGGCGATGCGCACTTCCCCTTCGGGATTGCGGATCAGATTCACCAAACTTTGCCAGCGTTCCAGGCGCGCCGGCGGCGCATCAATGTGAAGCAATCGCAGAATCTGATCGTCGAGTTTTTCCGCCGCGAACATCAGCGGCACGGCGTAAATAGTGTCCACATCCTGCGCGGCGATCACCCGCGCTTCGGGAACGTTGCAAAATAACGCGATCTTCGCCTTGATCTCATGCGAAATGCGGCGATCGCAGCGGCACAACAAAATGTCGGGCTGGATGCCGATGTTCAGCATCTCTTTCACGGAATGCT
>JBAQYV010000102.1:0-6414 GCA_049790315.1 Candidatus Acidiferrales bacterium
ACGCCAGCGCATCGCGCACAGGCAAGAGCCACCACTTGCGCCGCACAACGGGATCGCGCAATCCCCACACGCCGACAGTCCACGCCATCGCGAATCGCAGAACCGCATAGGCGATGAGATACGCCGCTGCGATCGCTGCCGATGGTGAAAGAATTGCCGCAAGAATTGCGAGCGGCAATCCGTGCGTGAATAACATACCGAAATGTCCGCCGGGCCGCACGTGGCGAATTCCGATGAACCAGCGCAGTTCGTGCCGCAAATATCCGCTCAACGTTTCCGCGGAAACAATCATTCCAACCGGCTCCGCGGTCAGTTCAATTCGCCAGCCGCGCGCGGCGATGCGGCGGCCCAATTCGTAATCGTCGGAGTGTAAGTCGGCCAGCGCCTCAAAGCCGCCGATTTCGGCGAGCACATCGCGCTTCACCGCAATCGTCGAACCCATCATAAATTTCAATCCTTCGAGTTCGCGCGCCACGAGAGCGGCGCCGCAAAACGCGGCAGACGAGCCGACGCAATCGAGCGCCGCAATCCAGTTCGGCGCGGCGATTCCGCGATAAAGCGAAGTGACGCCACCGACTTCGGCGTCGGTCATTTGCTCGGCGACGCCGCGCAAATAATCCGGCGCGACACGAACGTCGCTATCGCTCGCAACCAGCAAGTCGTATCGCGCTTCCCGAACGAGCCGGCAAAGATTCGAGACTTTGATATTTGCGCCGGCCGCAGCGCCCGTTACCACGAGGCGAATTGCACGCTCGGGAAAATCTGCGATTAGGCGTTGCACAATTGCAGCGGCGGGATCGTTCGCGTCGCTGACGGCAAATAAGATTTCGTACTCGAAATAATCCTGGCGGCAGAAGCTTGCCAAATTCTCATAGGCTTCGGGATCGAGCCCTCGCAGCGGCTTCAAAATGCTGGCGGGAGGCAGCGCCGCAGGCGATGCAAGTGACGCGACGGGCGTGGTCGATGCCAGTGACGCGGCGCGCGCGGACGATGCGGCCGGCGACTGGGTGCGAGGCGCAGCGTGGTCTCGCGCTTCGAGATGCGCCCAGCGAAAAAATCGCCACGCGGAGTATGTGCCGAGGGCGTAGTAGACGAGCGGGCCAATTGCAGCGGCCAGCACAATCCAGCGCAAGACATGGAATACAGCGTGCGGCGTCAGCCACGCGGGCGTGCGATCTGCCCACGCGAACGCTACGCCGCAGCAGATCAACAGAATGCCGGCCCAGCGGCCGGCGCTCAAATGTTCGTGGAGGAGCAACCACGCGCCGATGGCGCCGGCGACATACGCGAGTGAAGTTGCCGGAACAACGAAGCTGACTTCGTACCACGAGAGCATGGTGAGGAACGCAAAAAACGAAACGGCCATCAGCACAATTCCCAGCCACAACCAGGCGATTGAAAAAGCGCGCGCGACCACGCGAAAAATGTCGCGCAGTCCGAGGGATTGCACTTCGCCGACAATCTTCATCGCGTGCGCGAGCGCGATTTCGCCGCCGGTTCCCGTCAACACCACGAAAAGAAGAATGGCGGCTACGCGCATTTCAGTTCGCCGCCTCGCCGCTTTGCGCGGAGGGAATTATTTCGCCGGACTGAGCGGAGCGCGTTGCGTCAGATGGCTGCGCGAGGTGTGCATCGGTTGTGCGCGGAGGAGTGCGATTCACGAGAACGACGCCGAAGAAAATCAGGACGATGCCAACCCAGCGGAGCGCGGGAACGTGCTCGCCCAAAAATAAAAATCCCAAGAGCGGCACAAGCGCGTAGGTGAGTGCGGAAAACGGCATGACGAAACTGTAGTCGGCGCCGGAAAGTACCAGCATGTGAGAGACGAAAAAAACAATCATGCAGGCGATGCCGAGCCAAACGGTCGCGCTGGAAATCGTGGCGAAAAATCCGGAGCGAATCGCGGCGAGCGAAGAAAGACTGAGGGCGCCGAGATCCTTCATGCCCTTATCGAGCACGGTGTTGCCGACGGATCCGAACACAACCATCAGGGCGAGCAGGATGTAGGTTTTGCTTCTTAGGCTTCGATCGGAGCGCATGGGATGGGCACAGTGTCCGGCCGAAACTTTTTTCGCGCGGCGCGATTTAAAGCGGCGACGAAACTCGCGCTAACAAGATCGCGTACGGCAACGCGCGTCCGCGAAAAAATCGCGCGGCGAACGAAGCTCACTCAGTCTCCGGAGCCTGAGGCGGGCGTATCGCCGGCCAGAGCGGGCGCGACGTCCACGGAATTCGGCGCGTTCTTATGGGCGTATAGGAAGCTGAAAAACTCGACGCCTTCGCGGAGACGGCGGCGCATCACTTCTCCATCGCGAAGCATGCCGCCTGCGAGCGAGAACATTTTGCGCGGGCGGAAATAAAACTTTTTGTAAAACTTTTCGACGGAATGGAAAAGGAACGTCGAGGTCAGGCCGGGATAGTTGAGCGCGGCGATCTGCACGCCGTGGGTATCGACCAAATCGTCGGTCTGGATTTGAAGCCAGCCATTTTCATGGGCCTGGCGATAGAGTTCGGTGCCGGGATAGGGCGCGGCCAGCGAAACCTGAATTGTTTCGGGATCGACTTCGCAGGCAAATTCGACGGTCTTTTGAATCGTTTCGGGAGTTTCGCCAGGCATGCCAAGAATGAAAGTGCCGTGAATCAGGATGCCGAGCTCTTTGCAATCCTTGGCGAATTTGCGGGCGATGTCGAGGCGCGTGCCCTTCTTCATGTTGTTCAGGATTTCCTGATTGCCGGACTCGAAACCGACGAGCAGAAGACGCAGACCGTTGTCCTTCATGATTTCAAGGGTGCGGCGCGGCACGTTGGGCTTGGCGTTGCAGGACCACGTGAGGCCGATGCGCGACATTCGCGTGGCGATTTGCTCGGTGCGCGGAAGATCGTCGGTCAAGGTATCGTCGTCAAAGAAAAATTCCTTCACTTGCGGGAAATATTTTTTGGCCAGCGTCATTTCGGCTTCGACGCTTTCGACGCTGCGCGTGCGGTAGCGATGTCCGCCCAGAGTTTGCGGCCACAAGCAGAAAGTGCACTTCGAGCGGCAGCCGCGGCCGGTGTAAAGCGAAACGTAGGGATGTTTCAGATAGCCGTTGTAGTAGTGCTCGATCGTCAGGTCGCGCTTGTAAACGTCAACGACGAACGGGAGCGCGTCAAAATCCTCGAGCGTGGGACGCGGCAAAGTGAATTGCACGCGGCCATTTTCGCGATACGCGATGCCGGCAACTTCCGAGAGCGGCTTCCCCGCCGCGATTTCCTGGCAGGCGTAATCGAATTCTCCGACGGCAACCCAATCAACCGCGGGCGCGCCATTCAGGGATTGCATGGGCATGACGCCGACATGGGCGCCGACCATGCCGATTTGGATTTTGGGATTTTCTTCTTTCAGGCGCGCGGCGAACATCGCGTCGTTTTTGAATGAGGGCGTGCTGGTGTGCAGGACGGCCAGTTCGTAATCCCGGGCCATGGGCGCGACCTGCTCGACGGAAAGGTCGTCGGGAGGCGCGTCTACCAGCTTGCTGCCGGGCACCATGGCGGCGGGTTGGGCAAGCCAGGTGGGGTACCAATAGGATTTCACTTCGCGGCGCGCCTGGTAGCGCGATCCGGCTCCGCCATCAAAACCTTCGTAGCTTGGCGGATTTAAGAATAATGTTTTCTTCCACTCCGGCATTACGTCCCCCCTACAGGCCGGCGGCTCGGGCCGGCATCGTACGTTAGGTAAGACACCATTCTACGTGATTTGGTGGTCCGGCTGGAAGCGCGGCGGCTCGGGCGTTTCCTGCCCGTTCTGTTCTGGTCAACCCATGCAAAATCGCGATGGCTGCGAGGGGAAAGCGGGCGGAGCCAATCTCCGCCCGCTCCTACAAAATAGTTGCCCTCACAGTGGCCGGGCGCGATTTGGACGCTCTCTATGCCGACGGCGGGCATCGTAGCGGCTCATCATCTGCGACGGGATCGGGTTCCACGGGATCGGGGCCGGGGATGTCCCAGACATACTGAACTTCGGGCTTCGGGCGACCGAATGGATAGCGCTCATCTTCAATGGCGGGCAGAGTACGGAGTATGAGGTTGCAGGTGTAGGCGATCACGGCACCGCGGCGCGGAGTGATGCGGTCCTCGGAAAGGAGTTTCAGGAGATTGGTGAGGAATTGATTGATGCCAGCGGCGGAGGTGAATTTTTCGACGTTGGCGGAGAGTTCCTTGTCGAGGTTGAGAGGGGCGTCACCGGGTGGCTGAAGATGAGCGTGGCGCGGGCAATAGAAAGATGAACTGTCGGAGATGGGAAGACGGCAGCGGTTGCCGTTGGGGTAGCGACCGAGGCAACGCGATAACTGGATGTTAATGCGGGACTTATCTTTTTTCTTGGTCATAGTCGGCTCCTGTCTAGAGATAGGGGGCACATACACCCCCGGACCCAGTTCATAAGTAACTGTGAACATGGGACTTGCACGAAAAGTGTGCATGAGCAGTGCGGAACGCATTGAAAGCACAAGGCTTGTTGGGAAATAGCGAAACGGGCGCAGTGCGAGCAGGTGGCGGCGAACTTAGCGCCGAGGATTTGCGAAGGCGCTGCGGGGGCCAATTCGAATGGAATTTGTGCCGACACGCAGAAGGGTAGCAGGAGTGTGTAGTAATGTCAATAACTAAATGAGTATTCGAAATGATTTCCACAGGGGCTCACCTGGCGTCAACGGTCACGGGGATTTGCGTTTTTGCGCTATGGGATTGCGGGGATGCCGCAAGCGGCGAAGGCCAATTCCCACGTGCATTCCGGATTTGAGGCGACTTGTGGGAACGTCTAGAAAAATACGGCGGGAGAGACGTGGAATCGTTTGCTTAGCTTTTGAATATGAGCTTTGTTGAGGGCGCGTTTCTTGTGTAAGACCTCAGAGACGATGCTTTCGGCGCCAAAGATCGGAATCAGATCTTTTTGGCGCAAATTGTTGGCGTCCATCAGGGCGCGCAAGACTTGCGACGGGGATGCGCCGGGAACGGAATGATGGCGTTCTTCGTAGGCTTCGATCAAAGCGATCAGAACTTCCGCATACTTGTCCTCTTCCAGCGTTGAATTGTCTTTACTTGTCAGCTTGTCCAGGACCGTCAGATATTCCTGGTGTTGGCGTTTGGAGGTAATCCGGTTTGGAGACGGGCGACGCATGGGACTATTGGAGAGCCGTCGCGATTTGGCCCGTGGTTTGGAGGAGTTGAAGTTGGGATTGCTGGCGTGCGAAATCGGCGTCAAGGAAGGCCAGCCACTTTTGAGTTTCATCGAGGTGGGCGGCTTCGAGATCTTTCAACTGGGCGCGGCCTTGATTGTATTGGGCTTCGAGATTTTGGAGATCGTCTTCGGAGAGCTGCAATTCGAGCTGGGCGACGTGACTAGCGAGTTCCAATTCGTGTTCCTGGCGGGCCTGATTCTGAACGTCGCGCGACAATTCGGCGCGCTTTTGCTCGACGGCGAATGTGGTGGAGGCAAGATCGGCTTGAGCAAGGCGAAGCGCGGCGGAATTGCGGCCAACGAAAATTGGGATCTGGACTTCGACACCGATCAGAAAATTATTGGCCTCAAACTTGTTGAAAAACTCGTCGAAGTGATTCGCGCGGCTGAGGAGATTGTATTGGCCGATGAGCGAAATCGTGGGCAGATAGGCGCCACGCGCGCCTTTTAGCTCAAATTCACTGGACTGGCGCGCGGCTTCGGCTTGCTTCAAATCGGGATTATTCAGAGTGGCCTGGCTGACGAGTTCGTCGACGCTGGCTCCGGCGGCGGGAGGCAGGTCCTCGGGGCTCACGGCGAGCGCTTCGCTATCAGGCAGACCGGTGAGGTCGGCGAGATCGGCGGAGAGCGCGGTGTCGCGATCTTCAAGCTGCGCGATTTGTTGTTCGGCGCGGGCCACGCCGAGTTCGGCGCGGACGTCCTCAATGGGCAATTCCTGGCCGGCGGAGACGCGATCGCGCATGAGATCGAGAATTTTCTGCGCGCTCGATTGTTCGTCGCGCATCAGGTCAAGCTCATGGCGAACTTTGGCGAGCTCGAGATAATCCGTGGCGGCTTTGACCATCACGGCGTCACGCACGCCATCGAGCGCGATGCGCTGCTGCTCGGCGTGCTGTTGCGTGATGTGAACCTGGGCGCGCAGCTCGGGATCGAAGAGCGACTGTTGATAGGACGCGGTGAAGATCGCGGGAACGCCGCCGCCGGCGAGCAATGGCAGGCCGTGCGTGAAAGCGGCGCCGCTGCCGGCATAGATATTCGGCAGGAACGCGGCGGCTCCATTGCCGGCCTGGCGCTGCGCGACGGTGTATTCCAACTGGGCGAGGCGCAGATCGCGGCTGTTGCGGACGGCGAGCGCCACGGTTTCCTTCAGCGTGAGCGTGTGTGTGCCGGGCGCGTCGGGCAGGGACGCGGTTGGCGCGGGC
>JBAQYV010000103.1:0-8507 GCA_049790315.1 Candidatus Acidiferrales bacterium
AACGCGATCGGTAGTACTGACTTCAAAAAGGGATTTTGCGGAGCATTGCATCCGAAATCGCTCCACCGAGAGAGGCTCCTATGAAGGGCATCATCTTTAATTTGCTGGAAGAGGTTGTCACGCGGGAACACGGAGCCGACGCTTGGGACGCGCTTTTGGAATCGGCGGGGGTGGATGGGGCGTATACCTGCCTCGGAAGTTATTCCGACGACGAAATGAGGAAGCTCGTGGACGCCGCTTCGGAAATGCTCAAGATTCCTCCTACGGAGGTCATGTGTTGGTTCGGGCGCCAGTCCATGTGCCTGTTGTCGCAGCAGTATCCGAAATTCTTTCAGAATCATAAATCTACGCGGCCATTTCTGCTGACCCTCAACGACATTATTCATCCAGAAGTTCGCAAGCTCTATCCGGGCGCTGACGTTCCCGTATTTGACTTCGACAATTCATCGGAAGACGTGCTGCTGATGACCTACCGCTCTCACAAGAAACTGTGCGCACTGGCTCACGGTTTCATTGAAGGTGCGTCCGCCTATTACGGACAGGTCGTGCATTTCGAGCAAACGAAGTGCATGCTCAAAGGCAACAGTGAGTGTGTATTTCGCATTTCATTTGATTAACCAGGAGCTCCGGGATGGTAGAAGCGTCTGAACCTGGCGATGCTGAGCTAGTCAAACTGCGGCGGCGCTTCGAGCGCGAGCGGCGCTCCCGTAAAGAAGCCGAGGCCATCGCCGAAGCTGGATTGCGTTCGCTCTATCAGGAGCAGGAACAGCTCCAGCTACTCGAACAGACCGCGACTTTTGCCAATCAGGCATCTTCGGTTCGTGAAGTAATGCAATTCGCATTGGACCGAGTCTGCGCCTTCACCCGCTGGCCGGTAGGACATGTGTGTTTGGCCTCCGATAGCGGAAATACAGGCCAATTGATTTCAACGGATATCTGGCATGTCCCTGACAGCAATCGGTTCGACGCGTTCCGCAAGCTCACCGAAGGCACCGAATTCCCTCTCGGAACCGGCCTCCCAGGCCGCGTTGCCGCGCGTGGCCAATCTGCTTGGATTACCGACGTGACGGACGATAGCAACTTTCCCCGTGCGCCATTGGCGCGGCAAGTAGGTTTGAAAGCGGCCTTCGCCTTCCCCGTGCTGAGCGGCAACGAAGTGGTGGCCATCTTGGAGTTTTTCTCGGAGGTTCGATCGGAACCCGACACTGCGTTGCTTCGCATAATGTCTCAGATCGGCACTCAACTCGGACGAGTAGTGGAGCGCAAGCGCAATGAGCAGGAATTGGCACGGCATGCGGAGGAACTCCGTCGCTCCAACGCCGAACTCTACGAAGCCAAAGAAGGGGCCGAAGCGGGCAGCCGTGCCAAAAGCGAGTTTCTGGCGAACATGAGTCACGAAATTCGTACGCCGCTGAACGGCGTCATGGGCATGACGGATTTGGCGCTGGAAACCGAACTGACGCCGGAACAACGAGAGTACCTCGAAACAGTTAAACAGTCGGCGGATTCGCTGCTCATCGTCATCAACGACATTCTCGATTTTTCAAAGATCGAGGCGGGAAAGATCGACCTCGAACTGTTCGATTTCAACTTGCGCGATGACCTGGAGATGACGCTAAGGACGCTTTCCGTCGGCGCGGACGAAAAAGGCCTGGAGCTTTTATGCGAAGTGGCTGCCGAGGTTCCCGAGATACTGCGCGGCGATTCCAATCGCCTGCGCCAAGTCATCGTAAATCTGGTGGGCAATGCCATTAAATTCACCGACAAAGGTGAGGTGCTCCTGAAGGTTCAAGTGGAGTCTGAGGATGGCGACGATCGCACATTGCATTTTGTGGTGGCGGATACAGGGATCGGGGTGCTTCCCGAGAAGCAGCGAGTCATTTTCGACGCATTTTCCCAGGCAGACAGCTCGACGACTCGAAAGTACGGGGGAACCGGCCTGGGCCTTACGATCTCAAAGCGTCTGGTAGAGAAGATGGGCGGAAAAATGTGGGTGGAGAGTGAGCTCGGCCGTGGCAGCGAGTTCCATTTCCTGGCGCGACTTGGAACGTCGGAGAAGGCCGTCACAGTGGGAACGATTGCCCCGCCTGAGATCTTGCGCAATGTCAGCGTCTTGGTGGTGGACGATAACCGAATCAACCGGCGAATTCTCGAAGGCATGCTCAAACGTTGGGAGATGAACGCGACTTCGGTGGAAGGCGCGGAAAAGGCTCTTGATAAATTGTCGGCAGCTCGCGAATCGGGACAGCCATTTGCTCTTGTCTTGACCGACATGCACATGCCCGGGATGGATGGCTTCGAGCTCATTGAGCGCATTCGCCAACGACCCGAACTTTCCACCGCGACGATCGTGATGCTCACCTCCGCCGGTCACCGCGGCGATTCCGCCCGATGCGAAAAACTTGGGGTTTCCGCGTACTTGCTAAAACCCATTCGGCAATCGGAATTACGCGAGGCCATCGCCCGGGTCCTCGGGTCCCAACACCGGGAAGGCTCAATTCCTCTAGTCACTCGCTACTCTTTGCATGATGCGCGCGATCCCCAGGATTTCTTGCGCGTCCTCGTGGTCGACGACAATCAAGTGAACCAGCTGCTGGTGAAGCGGTTACTTGAAAAACGAGGCCATCGCGCCATGGTCGTAATCAACGGACAACAAGCCCTCAACGCGCTCACGACCGAGAAGTACGACATGGTCTTGATGGACATGCAGATGCCGGAAATGGACGGACTCGCGGCGACCGCGGCAATTCGAGAAAGAGAAAAGGGCGGCGCATTTCATCAAACAGTGATTGCCTTGACCGCCAACGCCATGAAAGGCGACCGCGAGCGCTGTTTGGCCGGGGGCATGGACGGTTATCTGAGCAAACCGATCCGTCTGCAAGAACTCGATCAGTTGCTGGAAATTCACTTGGCGCGTCGTAGGGAAGCAGGCGATGTCGCGCTTGCCAACGAAGAATCCGCCGGAATTGCCCCTCGAAAAACTTGAATTCCAAACGAGCCAGCGTCGTGCCCGCCGTGGCGTCTCCAGGCACCTCCCAGGAATTTCTCAGCGAAGTCTGATTCGCTAGCCGAGCCTGCCGAGAACAATTCCCGGAATTGAAGCGCACCCTGCCGGCGATCTCTCACTGCCCAAGTGAAGCCTCATCCTGGTTGAGAGGACTGGCTAGCGCACCTCCAGCCGGGTAATCGGGAAACCGATCTATCGCCCCGCGGCGGTACAAATGTGCTGCAAAGCCTTGTATAGTTTATAAGGGCATAGCTTCAGGATAATGGCATCCAGCGTCAAAACCCGGCGGCGATTGCGTTCCCTGCGCACGCGCGCCCGCGAAATGCGCGGCGTGATCAAGGGTTTCCTTTGGACGCGCCATCCCCTGCTCGTGCACATCATCCCGATTCGCCGCTGCAATCTGGCCTGCACGTATTGCAACGAATTCGACGATTTCTCGGACCCGGTTCCGCTCGATGAAATGAAGCGCCGCCTTGATCACCTCGCCAAAATGGGCGCGGCGGTGGTCACCATCAGCGGCGGCGAACCGCTTCTGCATCCCCAACTCGACGAAATCATCGCGCACATGCGCCGCCGCGGCATGCTCTCCGGCCTGATCACCAACGGGTATCTGCTCACAGCCGATCGCATCGAGCGCCTCAACCGCGCCGGTCTCGAATATTTACAAATCAGCGTCGATAACGTCCAGCCCGACGAAGTCTCGAAGAAAAGCCTCAAGGTCCTCGATCAAAAATTGAAACTCCTCGCCGATAACGCCGTTTTCCAGGTGAATATCAATTCCGTGCTCGGCAGCGGCGTAAAAAATCCCGAGGACGCCCTGACCGTGGCGCGCCGCGCGCAGGAGTTCGGCTTCACCAGCACCGTCGGTATCCTGCACGACGGTGCCGGCCAATTGAAGCCTCTTGGCCCGCGCGAGCAGCAAATTTTTGAAGAGATCATGGGCATGGGCAAGCGCTCGTTTTCGCGCCTGAATGGTTTTCAGCACAACATCGCGCGCGGCAAGCCAAACGAGTGGCGCTGCCGCTCCGGCTCGCGCTACCTCTACATTTGCGAGGATGGCTTGGTGCACTGGTGCTCGCAGCAGCGCGGCTATCCCGGCATTCCGCTCGCGCTATACACCGCCGCCGATCGCCGCCGCGAATATTTCACGGTCAAACCCTGCGCCCCGAAATGCACCGTCTCCTGCGTGCAGCAAATCGCCGTAGTCGATAATTGGCGCGGCGCGCAAACCCTGAAACCCCAAGCCGCGCCGCCCCCGCAATCGCCTCTAGTGCAATTGGAATAGCTGCGTCCCTCGTTCGGCGGACCGTCACCCCTCGCGAGCCGAATCATTCTTGGATAATATCCGTCGCCACAGCCCGAACGTCCCATTCTTGAGGCTTGAGCACGTACGCGAACTGCTCCTTGGCCTCATCCGGGAAATAGTCGAGCGGTATCTTGAGTGCGGGCTTGCCGGTCTCGGGTTTGGGCGTGATCATTAATTTGCCCACCAGCCGTGAGTCGGCCCACGTCGTGGGCGTTTGCATCCACCGATTAGGGGGATTCGGATCTATGTAAAGAACGGCCAGCGAAATCTCGGTGAAGAAAATTAGGTTGGTTCCGTGAAATAGGTTCGTATAGGAAATCGCATCTTCCCGGATCTCCAACTTCATAGCACCGAGGTAAATCACTGCCGCTCCCGCTACCAGAACGTAGCCGGATAGCCACCAATGCATCGAGGGAGACTTCAGCATGTTCGTGAAACCGACGCTCTGGCTGATGCAATAACCGATAAAGGCCGGGATCAATACCAAAAACGTGATGTAGCCTAATCTTCCCGCGCCGTACGTGGCCGGAACGATTCGAACTCCTGCCGCAGGATACGACCGCGTACTCAGCACGGACATGGATTCACCAAGACAGAAGTGAGTAATCGCGGGAAGAGTACCGCCGCGAACCCGCCAGGGCAATACGGACGGAGGTGCCAAGGCGGCGCGCGGCTCCTCTGTACTTTTGTTTTCGCCTTTTATTTGCCTTTTGTTGCGCCTGCGGAACACTGTACCTCGCGGTCGTTGACGCCCACCTCGACGGGCGCTATCAATGAATCAGACGCGGCGACCCAGCTGCCCCGACCGGGCGCCAGGGTGTCGCCCCGAGGCCCGCGAGGTTTCTCGCCAGTTACCCCGCCGGTGCCACGCAACGCCGTCTGCACGAACCGCCGAAGGCATTCTTCGCGCAAAATATTGTGTCTGCCCTAATCAAAGCCGGACGCTACGAGCTTCTCGAAGAGCTTGGCCGCGGAGCTATGGGCGTCGTCTATCGCGCCAAGGACCCCGTCATCGGCCGCGACGTCGCCGTGAAGACCATCCGCCTCGTCGAAGCCGGAACCGGCCTGACGCGCGAGGAACTTACTTCGCGTTTTCAAACCGAAGCGCGCGCCGCCGGCCTCCTCACTCATCCGAACATCGTCGTCATCTACGATGCCGGCGAAGAAGACGGCCAGTATTACATCACTATGGAATTGGTCGAAGGCAGCAGCCTTCAGGCGCTTCTCGATCAACGCCAATCGTTCCCTCTGCCGCGCGTACTGCGCCTGATGGAGCAAGCCTGCTCCGCGCTCGAATTCGCGCATCAGCGCCGCGTGGTTCATCGCGACATCAAGCCCGCCAACCTGATGCTCACGCAGGACGATCAGTTGAAGATCACCGATTTCGGCACCGCGAAAATCTTGCAGATGGGCGCGACGCAGACCGCCACCGTCATCGGCACGCCCTCCTACATGTCACCCGAGCAAATCAAGGGTAGCCCCGTCGATGGCCGCTCGGACATTTTCGCGCTCGGCGTGATTCTCTACGAATTGGTCACAGGCCAGAAACCTTTCCCCGGCGAAAATGTGACCACGGTGATCTATCGCATCGTGAATGAAGAGCCGATTCCCCCGCGTCAACTTGATGCTTCGATTCATCCGGGGCTCGCCGCCGTCATCATGCACGCACTGGCGAAAGATCCCGCGGAGCGCTTCGCAAGCTGCCGCGAAATGAGCCAGGCCCTGCAAAATTATCAGCACGCCGGCGCGGCAGAACCCACAGTTCGCCTGTCCTCGAAGGCGCCATTCCCTGCCGTGACGGCCTCGCGCGCTTCTGCGAACGCCCCTCGCGCCGCGCACTCAACGAACCATGCGCCGGCGCCAATCCCCGCCCGCATCTCCACCGGTCCCGTGCTCTGGCAGCCGGAAAAGCAAAAGCGCAAACATCACATTCTGCTCGCGCTGATTTTGCTTGCGCTGATCGCCGTGGCCGGTTCGCGCGCTTGGCCGGTCATCCTCGATTTCTGGCAGACCGGCGTAAGACCGGAAGTCGCATCTCACCTCGCACCCGTCGATTGGACCAAGCACGCCGCGCAGCCTGCCCCGCCGCGCGAAGTACCCGCGATCGCAATCGCCGCGCCATCCGTAAAATCAAACACGGACGCGCGTGTCGCACCGGAATCCAAACCATCTTTACCGGAAGTTCTGCCGATCACCAACGCGCCCGCACTATCCGGCGCCCCTGCTCAAGCCCAGCCGGCCGCGCGCCCAGACTCCGAACCAAAACCCACACCGGGCGCGGAAGCAGCCGAGCAACGGCTTGCAGAATATCTCGCGAGCGCCGGCCTTACCGACGCGGTGCAAATCCACGCCGCCGGCGACACGCTCACGCTTTCGGGCCAACTGACGTCCGGCGAGTACCGCGGCCTCATCGACAGTTTGCGCAATCTTCCCGCCGATGTTCGCATCGTCGATCACATCGAATTCGCATCCGATTCGCCCGCAAATTCCGCCGCAACGCCGCCGCGCGCATCCGTCGCGCCGCCAGTTCAACCAACGGCCACAGCACCGGCCGCACCCGCTGTCCCCCCGCTCACCATCGCGAGCCAGCCCAGCGGCGCCAACATTTTCGTAAACGGACAGCGCCAGCCCATGCAGACTCCCGCGACGATCGTTCTCCCCGCCGGCACATATCACGTCGCCGTGAGCAAGCCCGGGTTCGAACCCTACAATTCGCCCGTAGAAATCCGATCCGGCGAACCCGCCCATCTCGACGCCGAATTGTCTCCGCTCGCGCAAGGTCAAGGCTGGATCGTGGCGCGCTCCGTTCCGAAAGGCGCATCGATCGCTGTCGACGGCGTGATCACGAATCAGCAAACGCCCGCGAAGCTGGACTTGCCCGCTGGCCAGCACCACATCGTATTTTCGCTGGCCGGCTACACTGCTGAGACCAGCGTCATGGTTCGTTCCGGCAAGGGCTCGCAGATTTTCCAGGTTTTGGATCGCCCCTAACTCTTCACGATCGCCGATGTTCCACTTCGGTAGCCTCCTGCCTCTAACGTAACCTTTCGTTCCACCCCTAGCGGTGGCCGTGACGCATTCGCAGCGCCCAACCCCTAATTGCTTCGCTTTCTATGCGGTAAACCGCCATCCTGTCGGCAGCGATCGTGCATTAATTAGGTTGCCGGCTCTAGCTTGAGTGCGCTCCAAGGGCCAAGTATCAGCCCACTTGGGAACGCTCCGCGACCGAGCGCGATCCGAGCACTGAGGGAACAATGCATCTCGAAGGCGTGAACCCAGACGCGCCCAACGGTGATGCCGCCTTGAATTCCAATGCGGCGCCCGGCTCATCGCACCGTTTGTCCCTCGCCGCACCGCAAGTCGCGGCCACGCCCGTCGTGCCTGCACATGAAATTGCGCGCCCCGCTCCGCGCACTCCGTCGCGCGTCTCCCCGCATGGGCCCGATGCCATCGTCGGTGAATTTCTGGAAGCCTTCCGCATCCTGCTACGATCCTCGCGCCTCTATCAGCGCAACCATCCTCGCTGGGTCGAAAGCCTCAACACGGCTGAGCTTCGCCTGCGCGACGCTCTGGCCACCACGCCCAGCGTTCAAGTTCGCATCGAGCATGACGCGCTCACCGTCTCCCGCGGCGATGCCACTACGCCGCACGGACTCCCCGTTCCCGATCCGCGAGGCGAGCTAAAAGGCTTGGCCGAAGAATTCACGCGCTGCGGAATCGCCTCGCTTGAATTTTTGCAAACTGTGCATCTCGGTGAGCTCGACCTTCTCTCGCAACAAATCGTGTGGGTCACGAAAAAGCGCCCGGCCTCCGCCGAGCGCGGTGCGGAGATGTGGCGGCAATGGCTTCGTGACGCGCACGTCACCGGCATTCGCATCAACATCCCCGCGGGCCGCCGCGATGAAACCGTGCTGGCCACGCTGATCGCCGCCCTCATGAGCTATGGCGACGTCTCGGCGGATGCGGCCGGCGCCACGCACGATGATCGCGCTTCTTCTCCCGCTTCTCGCGAGCAAACGATTGCCGCGCTCGCCCTCGTCGAGCGTCTCGCCACTCTCGGCACGCAGCGCGCCGCTTCCACTGAAGAGGCCGCGCGTCGCGCTCACGCCGTCCTCGGCGAAACTGAACGCAGCGCCGTATGTTTGCTCGCGCGCGCCGTTTCCATCGCGCCTCCCGTTGCGTCGCGCGAAGCAT
>JBAQYV010000104.1:0-14089 GCA_049790315.1 Candidatus Acidiferrales bacterium
GCGTCGAAGTGTCGTCGCGCTCGAACCGCGGATTGTAGATTCCAATCATGTCGGCGAGCACCATGGCTTTCACATGCGGGAGATCGCCTGAAAGGGCCATTTCGGCGGCGAGCTCGCGGCTGCCGTAGGTGTTGTCGGGATCTTTCCAGTCCCAGTTGAATGCTTCTTCTCCGTCGAAGAATGCGATCCATAGAGTGAGTTGATTTTTGCGGGCGCACAGGATGCGCGCGAGTTCGAGCATCAGCGCGGTGCTCGAAGCGCCATCGTCAGCACCGACGAAATTCGCCAGCGTTTTCGTATCGTAGTGGGTGGCGAACAGAACGATATCGGGGCGCGCGCCGGGAATTTTCACGACGATATCTTTCATCGCGACGTTGCCGATGGGAGTGGGAGTGTGAAAATCATCTTCTTCGACGGGGCAACCGAAACTTTTCAACTGCGCGATGATGTATTGCTGCTGGCGATGATTCGCGTCACTCCCGGCGGGACGCGGTCCGAACGCGACGAGCTTCGCCGTCTGATCGTAAGCGCGTGAGGCGTCGAAGCCGTCGAGTTGCGCGGGAGGCGGGGCCTGCGGCAATGGCGCGGTCTGCGGCGCGGGCGAAGATGATGCGCTAGATACCGGCTCACTTTTGCCGCACGCCGTCATCGCGGCGCCGAGTGTGATGCCAAGCGTCGTCAATGCCAGCCAGCACGTTACGTGGCGCGTTCGCATCAGGTTGCTCCCGAATCTTCGAGCGCTTTCTCGCGCCGTTTTTTCCGCACGACCATGGCGGCTACCGCTATGCCCAGGAAATAAAGCAAAAACATCGGAGCCATGAAGACCAGCATGGTGGTGGCATCCGGAGTGGGCGTAATGATCGCGGCCAGGATGGTGATGATTAGAACCGCGTAGCGGAAATTCTTCCAGAGAAATTTCGGCGTGACAAGATTGAACAGCGCCAGAAAGTAAATTATTACAGGCATCTCAAAGACCACGCCGAGCCCCAACAGGACGACAAGGATCAGACTGAAATATTCGTCGATCGAGATGAGCGGGCGGATAGGGCCCTGCGATCCGAGGCCAATCAGGAATTTCAACATGTACGGCAACATCACGAAATATCCGAAGGCGATGCCGCAGAGAAACAGAAATACCGACGAGAAAATGAACCGGACTACGGCGCCGCGCTCGTGCTTATAGAGACCCGGCGCAACAAACAGCCATACTTGATAAAGCACCCACGGGGACGCGAATACCAGGCCCAGATAAACGCCGAGCGTAATAATAAGGCTGATGTAGCCGGTGGGACTGGTGTAAACCAGGTGCTCGTCAAGATGCGCGCCGCGGAGCGCGGCAACCATCGGCCGGATAATGAAATTAATGATGTATTTCGATACGGAGACGCCGACGAGGATGCCGATGGCGATACCGAATGCCGCGTGAATGATTCGCGTGCGGAGGTCGTACAAGTGCTCGAGGAACGACATGCGTCCGCCGGGCTCCTCGAGAAAAGCGAAGCGGGATTTTTTCTCCGGCGTTGGAGTGGGAGTGTCTGTCACTTTGGGTTTGGGACCATCACTTTTCGGTCATCGCCCGGTCGGAGGGCGTCTCGGTCTCGGGGGCGGTTGATTCGGGACTCGCGGGTGGCTCAACGATTAGCGCGGGTGTGGTGGCCGGATCGATGTGGCGCGCGTCTGGATCGGGAATGACGGGCGGCGTGGATGGCGACGGCTCGTGCGACGATTCGGTTGTTGTGGTCTCGGGCACCGGCGCTGCGGCTGGCGGCGCTTCGGATGATTCGCTGGTTGTGGCTTCGGGTAAAACCGGCGGCGTCTCTGGGGACGATTCGGCGACCGCAGCCTCAGGAAGGGCGAGCATGGCAGGCGATGCGGCAGCCTTGTCAGCCGCTTCTTTCGCCACGCGCTCCTTTTCGCGCAAGTGGCGATCGATCTCGCGCATTTCATCTTCTAGCGTGGTGCGAAAATCGGTGGAGACCTTGCGGAAATCGGCCATCACTTTGCCGAGCACACGTGCGACTTCGGGCAGCTTCTCCGGTCCCAGGACCACGAGGGCGACGAGAAATATAATGATCAGATGAGGGACGCTGAGCATGGCGAGAGTTTCCGCGGGCGCGAGACGCGCTGCGGCGGTTCTCCGGTTGAATGATAGAAGAGGGTAGGAGGGGAGTCAATTCGGCGCGGCGATATGCTCTCGACGCGACGCAATGCGTCGCAGCCGGTCAACCCGCGTTGACGCGTGGATATGCTTCCGGTACGATGACGCAAGGGCGGTTAGCTCAGCGGTTAGAGCGTCCGGTTTACACCCGGAAGGTCGAGTGTTCAAATCACTCACTGCCCACCATCAGCGCACATAAATGCGGGGCCGTAGTTCAGCCGGTTAGAACGCCTGCCTGTCACGCAGGAGGTCGCGAGTTCGAGCCTCGTCGGCCCCGCCAAATACTTCTTCATTTTCAATTCATGTTTTCCGGCGCTGCTTATGTGGCGGCGGATTTCACGCTTGTGCGAGCGAACGAGCGACGGCGGCGGCTATTCTTCGCAATTAATGCGTTCCGATCCACACTTGGTATACGACTACGACCATCATGAAAACTAGATAGATTCGCAGGGACCAGATGAGCAGCTTCTCAGGAACGTTCAGGATGCGCCTGGGAATGTGGTGCTTTTTCAGGGCGGCGAGTTGGTCGGGCTCCAATGACGACAGCACGAGCGCTTGATCGGACGAGCTGATCGAAACGGGATATTGATCGGTGGGCGTCATGATTCAGTCCTCCTACCTTCCGCCTAAAAACGCGAAGAAATGTGGTGCGATCACGCTGATGCCGAAGAGCACGCCGGCGAGCGTGAGAAAAATTACCACGCCAGCCGTGCAAACGTTGGCCCACGCGGGACTCACGTGGTCGCCCATGACTTCCCTGTCGTTCGCAAGCATGTACAGAAAAACCAGCGCGGGCGGCATTGCCAGCACTGCGACGACGTTGACGAGTAGCACCACGGACACGAGTGGGAGGCCGGGAATTAAGACAATCCCACCGGCGATTGCAGCGCAAAGGAATAAGACAGAGTAAAACGTCCGGCCTTCCCACATGGGCAGATTCAAACTGTGCGGGCTGCGAGCTACTTCGCCGAACGCGTAGGCGGACGAAGTGGAAATGGTGACGGACGCAACCAGTCCAGCCTCCACAATACCGAGCGCGAAGAGAGCCGCGCCGACTCGGCCGATCAATGGGCGAAGCGCTTGCGCGAATTCGGCAGCCTGAAAATTTCCGGCACTCATGTGGTGAGCGAATAGCGGAGCGGTGGCGAGGATGGTCGCGACGGCGGCGATGGTGGCCAAGGCGGCGCCGATGATTGTGTCGGTGCGGCCGAGATTGATGTCTTTCGCGGTGAGGCCTTTATCGACGGTGGAGCTTTGCTGAAAGAAAAGCATCCACGGCGTAACGGTCGCGCCGATGTCGGCGAGCATGATGATCAGAGTTTCCTGGCCCAAACCGCCAGGGAGCGGGTTCCATGTGATCAATGCGTGGCCGACGGAGTGCCAATCGGGATGCGCGAGCAGGGCGACCGGCACGAAGACAAGATTGAATATGGCGATGGCGAGCAGAGTGCGTTCCCATGTCCAATAACGATGCGTCATTACAGCCAAACACAAAAACACAAATGCGCTCAGCACGGCGGCCCAGGCGGGCACGCCGAAAAATCCCAGGCCGGCGCGGATGGCAATAAACTCAGTGATCAGCGTGAGGAAATTTCCGAGACCGAGGTCGAGCATCGAGAACCAGCCCCAGAAAGGACCGAAGCGGTCAAAGATCAATTCGGCGTGGCCGCGATGCGTGACGGAGCCGAGGCGCATGGTCATCTCTTGCACGACGATCGCCATTAAAAATGTGAGCACGACGAAGGGGATGAAAAATCCTACGCCGTAACGCGCGCCGGTGGCGGCGTAGGAAAGCATGCTGGGACCGTCATTCTCTCCAAGCATGACGAGGATTCCAGGCCCAACGAGCAGCCAGAGCAAACGAAACCTGGGAAAGGCGCCGCGGCGGGCGCGGGCGTCAGACACGCGGAGGCGATCGTGCGCGCGATCGACATCTTCATGGGTGATAACCACGCCGGTCTGGGTGGCGACGGTCGGTGTGGCTGTGGATATTGGATCGTCGCCCATCAGGAGTTCCCTTGGGGCGCGGTGCGGTTGATCAGTGCGCTCTTGGTGTTCTTCGAGTTCTTTGTCAGCATGCGTGGAATGAACAAATAATCTTCCAAGATGTAAACCATACTATATCAGATTGTTTAACTGAGATTAACAAACGTTTTCGCCGATGTTCTTGAGGGGCTACCCGATGGAGTGAAGGAGCGGACCAGACAACTGGATTGGCTCGCAGAACTTAAGCTGTTTTTCGGAATCGCAATGCCTGGAACGGATTGCCGGAGAGTTTCAATTTTGCTTTTCCTGTGAATGTGTCGGGCAAGGGCGTTACGGTCATGCCCCAGGGATCGATCAGATCGGCGGCGAAATTGCCGTCGGGAAGCGGGAATTCGTAATAGATAGGCTCGTGAAAATCGAAGTAGTAGAGAATTTCCTGGGTTAGTTTGCCAGCGGCATCGAGTGTGGAAGCGTTTAGATAATATGGCGCGGCGGGGGCTTCTAGTCCTGTGCGCTTTGCGCCGGCGCCCGCAGATGTGGCCGTCTGTTCGACTAGCGTGCGCAGAAACGCGATTCGCGGCGGGCTGGTTCCCTTTAGTGTGCCGCCGTGCGACCACCAAAGAGTTGGCGTGGCGCTCTCGTCGAAGGGCTGCTCGGGATCGAGGTAGGTCTCGCCGTGAGTGACGTAGCAGCCGTTGATTATGCCGAGCCAGAAACGGCGAGTCATCTCTTCCCCGCTCAAATTTCCCCAGCGTGAGTTCAGATTTCCCTCGTACATTACTTCGTCGTAGACCACGGGTTTGCGCCACGCCGCGAGCCACGCAGGCGCGGAATCGAAATCGTGGGATTGCAAGCTGGCGTGGGTGACCCAGGGATGCGCGTAATCGTACATCACGCGCGAATAATGTACGGAGCGCAAGTGCGCGACGGGATCGTGCTGCTCGACGATGTGAAAGAAGCGATCGAAATCCTGGACGGACTTCGCTTTCATGAGATCGAATTCATTCGCGAGCGACCACCAGATGTTACGGTAGGCGGAGAGACGCGCGAGGACATAACGGAGATAGCGATCATCGGCTTCCGCGGGCATGGTGGAGTATCCCCAACGATCGTAGGGATGAAACAAGATGAGGTCGGCTTCGATGCCGATTGCGCGAAGGTCGGCGATGCGCTGCTCGACGTGCGCGAAGAACGCGGGATTGGGGCGCGCGAAATCGCTTACGCCCGCGGCGCTGCGCTCAAACGGATAGAGTGCAGGCTCATTGTGATTGTATTCGTAGCTCTTGGGGAAAACGCACATACGGATTTTGTTGAATGGCGCGGTGCGCAGAGTTTCCAGAGTTTGGCGCTGCAATTCGTCGCTTTGGTGGACCCAAGCGTAGCAGGTGGTGCCGAATGGGAAGAACGGCGTGCCGTCGGCGTATGCAAAGTGATGCGTATTGCGCACGGAGACGGGGCCGTGCGCGTTCGGCAACGGCGCCACGCATGTGAAGTTTCCGGTTTTCCCATTTAGCACTGCTGTGGCGCTGCTGGTCGCGTAACTCCATGGACCTTCGGCATCGGGCATCAAGCGGATTTTGTATTTTCCGGCGCCATCGTAGAAACCGTCAACGACGACGGTTCTGTGGTCGAGCACGAAGGAGGCTGTCAGCTCGACATCGGCGAAAGGATTTCCGGCCGAAGGACCATCGAGTGTCAGTTCGAAGACTTCCCACATCGGAACGGAGGGATGAGAGGTTTCGGGCTGCGCAGCGATGGCGATGTCGGGAGCGTCTGCAATGAGACTTGCCAGGGATGCGGCGGAACCCAGCTTCAGTAAATCGCGGCGATTTATGGAATTCATGGGCACATGGTATCACTCATGAAATTTTCGTCGCGAAATCTTTCGTTCCTCTATTGACGCCACCCCCAGTTCCGGGCCGGAACTCCCAAAGTATCGTATCGTGACGGCTTCCCAGGAGTACCAGAACCCTGCGAGGCCCGCGCAGTTCAGCCGTGGAGGAATGCGTTGACAGGCCAGACATAAAACGATATATAGCCTCAACGCTTTATGTGTATATGGCGTTGCCCAGACGCTGCCTGATTGAATTTTTGAAACGCTTGGCGATATGGGCGTCGTGTATCGAGATGAAGTTTAGTTTTTTTCCGACTTTCGGGTGAGGGAGCCGGGATCAGGACGCCAGCATTGAGTTCTTCGTTGTGCTTCGAAGGTATAACAACTTCCTTGCGGGCTCCGAGCGGAGACCGCGCCCTGCGGATGCGGGTACGGCAACTTATTGTTAAAGATGAAAAGGAGCCCAGACGATGACGACGAAATTCAAGGCGCGAGCGCCGAAGGGTAATGGCATTCGGGCGAACCGTTTGGCGGTTGTGATCGGCGGCGCCGTGATGGCGCTGGCCGCGGCGGCGATCCTGGTGTCGCCGGCGGTGACCGCGCAGCAGGCGGGCCGCTTGGATGGGCAACAGATCAACGAAATGTATAACCCCGGTGTGGTGATGATCGTCGCGATCTATAACTCCACGCTGAGCGGGCAGCACCCGGCGATTCCCGATGCGAGCGTCGCTGCACTGCGCGCGTTCGCTGATCAGCAGGTGAAGTCGGGAATTATTTCGAGCTCGGTGTCCGACGTGCTGCGAGCCGAAATTCAAGAAATATCGAACAATCCGAACGAGTATCTGAAGCCGGGGAACGATGCGTTCTCGACTGACATGCAGGTGACCTCATCGGGCTCGGGCTTTATCCTGACACCCGATGGCTACATGGTGACCAACGCGCACGTGGTGGCGACGGCCGACTCCGAAGTGCAAGGGATGTTGGTCGATGGCGTGTTGCAGAAATTGATTCCGGCTGACTTGCAGACGCTGCAAGACACGCTGAAGTCCGTGCAGCTTTCTTCAGAAGAGCAGACGATGTATCAATCCGCGGTGAAAGCTTACTACCTGGCGAACATGAAGATGACGTCGTGGAATCCGCCACAGGTGACGGCGCAAATCGGCATCGCGATCCCGGGCCTATCGACGCTGACGAAGGCTGTTCCGGCCGACGTGAAACAGGTCGGCGTAATCACTCCCGGAAAAGATGTCGCCGTACTGAAGATCGAGCAGACGAATCTGCCGACGGTTCCGGTAGGCGACGACACCAAACTGCAGGTGGGCGATAAGATTTTTATCATTGGTTACCCAGCTGCGGCGGATATGGGGGTGGCGGCGGCAGGGTCTGAAGCGAGCATGACGTCGGGCGAAGTGAGCGCGCGGCAGACGATGCCCGGCGGATGGCAAGCGATTCAGACCGACGCCGCGATCAATCACGGGAATAGCGGCGGCCCGGCGTTCAACGATCAGGGCCAGGTGATCGGCCTCGCGACGTTCGGCGCAACCAACGCACAGAATGTTAATTTCCTGGTGCCGATGAGCGTCGTTAACGAATTCCTGAACGGGCAGAATATCAAGCCGCAGCAGAGCGATCTTTCCACCCAGTGGATTGCGGCGATCAACGACCTCGAGGCCAATGACTGCTCCAAGGCTCAGCATGAATTCGAGCAGATCAAGAATTTGAATCCGGGCTTCCCATACGTTCAAGACAAAATCACAGCGGCCGCCAATCCCTCGATCTGCAAGGAACCCTGGTATGACGAGACGGAATATCAAATTGGCGCCGGTGCGGTGATCGTGATCCTTCTCGCGATAGGAGTATTGGCCATGATCAAGAAAAAACCAGCGCAGTCCATGGCGGGAGCTTCCGCGGCGGGCGGCGCAGTGGCCATGCAGGGTGGCGTGTCGCAACAGGGATTGCCGGCGGTAGGCGGGGTATATGGCGCTCCAGGAGCGGCAGGCTATGTGGCGCCGGCGGGGCCGCCGCGAAGCTACGGCAGCTTGCAATGTACCTCGGGCGCGGCGGCGGGCAAGCGATTTGAGATTACCAAACAGGGCTTGCTGATCGGACGCGATTCGGCGAAATGCCAGATCGTGCTGCCGGAAGACGCGGTATCGAAGGAGCATGCCTGGGTCGTACCTGTGGACGAGGGCGTGGTGCTGATCGATCGCGGCTCAACCAACGGGGTGTTTCTGAACTCGCTCGATTCGCCAAAGGTCAGCAAGGTGACGCTGCATCACGGCGACAAGATTTATATCGGCAAGGGCGCGGCTAGCTTTACGTATATGAGCAGCTAGGCTAGGAGCTTGAAAAAGGCTTTTGGATTTACCAGCGGCTCGTGAGACACGAAGCCACGGAGGGGATGACATGTCGAAATTCTGCGCAAATGGACACCAGATGGAGGATTCGTGGGAGATCTGCCCGTACTGTCAGAAGACGGGACTCGACACTCCCCCGCCAGGTAAAACTCGCATCCAGAGCGGCGACACGGTATTGGGCGGAGGCGCGCCCGCGGCTCCGCGTGGAGGCATGGGCGGCGGCATCGCCGCGGTTCCCGGTGGCGGCGCACGCAGGACCGTAGTGATCGGCGAAAAGCCGGCGGGCGCGGTCGTGGGATGGTTCGTGGCGCTGAATGGCAGCCAGATGGGCGAGGATTTCCGCGTCCGGGACGGCCACAATGTTCTGGGGTCGGGACCGGATTGCGAAATCGTGGTCGACGACACGACCGTTTCCGCCAAGCATGCGAGCCTGCGGCGAAAAGACGGCAAGTTCTGGCTCACGGATCTCGATTCGACCAACGGCACGTTCGTGAACGACAGCACGGAATCAATCGCACGCGAAGAAATCAAGGACAATGACACGATTAAGCTGGGCAAGCTGGCGCTGAAATTCAAGTGCCTCTAGCTCTAGAACGCAGAGACCCATGGAAATCCGGCCCGGCATTGCCCTTGCGAACCTGAGCGACATTGGTTTGGTTCGAGAGAATAACGAAGACTACTTTTGTTACGTCGAGCCGGAAGGCGAAGAGGAATTTGCCAAGCGCGGCCGCCTGGCCATCATCGCCGATGGCATGGGCGGGTACGAAGGCGGGCAGATCGCCAGCCACATGGCGGTCGAAATTGTCCGCGATACCTACCTGAAAGATCTGGAAGCCGATCCGCTAGATGCGTTGCTTGAAGGATTTCGGATAGCGCATAACAGCATCCTCGCCAAAGCCCACGAAAACGATGAGCTCGAAGGCATGGGCACAACCTGCACGGCTGCGGTGATCCTAGGGACGAATCTGATCTTTGCGCACGTGGGCGATAGCCGTCTTTATTTGCTGCGCGGCCCGGAGATCTTTCAAGTGACGCGCGACCATTCCTACGTGAACAAAATGGTTGAAGCGGGTATGCTGACTGCCGAAGAAGCCGAGCACCATCCGCAAAAGAACGTATTGATGATGGCCCTAGGCGCATCAAAGGAAATTCGTGCGGATTGCCCTGCCGAACCGGTACCGCTCCAACCCGGCGATACTTTGTTAATGTGCACCGACGGGCTTTCGGGCCTTGTGAGTAACGAAGAATTCCAGCAGGCTGTAAACGGAAAGCCCCTCGAACAGGCTTGCAAGGAACTCATCGAACTCGCAAAATCGCGCGGGGGACACGATAATATCACCGTGCAACTGATTCGCATGGCATCCGACAATATGCGCAAGACCGTAGTGCCCGACGAACCGGCCCCGGAAATTCCGTCGAAGGGGGACGGTGAAAAGGATTCCGAGGCATGATCGGAACTCAGATCGGCAATTACCAGGTCGTCGAGAAAATCGGCGAAGGTGGAATGGGTGTGGTTTACCGTGGCGTGGACGTCACGCTTGACCGGCCCGTCGCGATTAAGGTTCTCTCACAGGAATTGGTGGGCACTCCCGCATTGGTCGAGCGATTCCGCGCCGAAGCTCGCGCCCAAGCCAACCTGAATCACACAAACATCGCTACGCTTTACACATTCATGCAGGTAGACGGCGTTTGCGTGATGGTGATGGAGCTTCTGGAAGGCGAAACCTTCGATCAAATCATTCGCCGCCGCGGACTGATCCCCGCGGAAGAAGCTGTTCCGTTGTTCCGCCAGGCTCTTATGGGCATCGGATTCGCGCACCGTATGGGCATCGTGCACCGCGACATCAAGCCCAGCAACATCATGCTGACCAAATCCGGAATCGTGAAGGTGATGGATTTCGGAATCGCAAAAGTGCTGGGCGGCCAGCGCATGACGCGCACCGGCACGCGCATGGGCACGGTCGCATACATGTCTCCCGAGCAGATTCGCAATATGCCGGTGGACATTCGCTCGGACATTTACAGTTTGGGCGCGACGCTCTACGAAATGATGACGGCACATCTGCCGTTCGAGAGCGAAAGCGATTTTCAGGTGATGTCCGATCACGTGAACACGCCGCCGACGCCGCCGACTCGCTATTATCCGTACATCGCGCCCGGATTCGAGCAGTGCGTGCTGAAAGCGCTGGCGAAAAATCCCGACCAGAGATTTCAAACTGTCGAAGAATTTGGCGCAGGGCTTGAGCACCCGCTTGGTTTGCCCGGATACGTGCCACCGACGCCCCTACAGGCGCAATGGAACCAGGCAGCTCCAGCTATACAACCTGGCATCTGGGTTCCTCCCGGCACTCCGCCGCCGTCACAACCGGGAGGCTGGACTCCGAGTGGCGCGGCGCCGGCAGGTCAGTGGACGCCGCCGGCCACGCCGCCACCCGCGGGAGGGTGGACTCCTCCGCCGGCCACGCCTGCGGGCGGAACGTATGGTGGAGCGCCCGCTCAAGGACAACCTTCGATGTCTGGCGCAACGTGGATTGGCGACGGTCCCGCTGGATCCGGACCGCCTTATACACCGGGAATGGCTGGCGCAACTCAGGCCACCATTCCGCCGAGACCGGGCTCCGGGACGCCGACCACGTCAACGTCGGCAGGTCCTTCCAAGAACGTCATTTTCGCCGTAATTGGGGCCGCCGCTCTGCTACTGATTCTCGTGGCCGTCGGGATCGCCCACTGGCACAGTTCAGACGAACTTAGCGGCGGTGGCGCCACGTCGCCGACATATACCGCCAGCGGCAGTGGTGGTGGCGGCGGTTCGATGAATAGCGGTACGGGTAGTAGCGGCGGGAGCAGCGGAAGCAGTGCTCCGATTCAATCTCCGAGCCAACCGGCGGTTGGCGGAGGTGGCCTCGTCGGCGGCGGAAGCGGCGGAGACAACGGCGGCGCTGGCGGGCTCGTGCCACAGCCCTCGTCGCAACCGTCACAACCTTCGAGCGGAGGCGGTGGATCAAGTCGTAATCCGCCGCCGCGCAGTGTCTCGCCGAATCCCAACTCGGCGCCGCCGAATCCAGGCCCGTCGGCGCAACCACCGGCGTATACGCCCGCGCCAGCGCCTGCGCCCGCGGTGAACACTCCACCGCCCACGCCGGCTCCCGCTCCCTCGGCACCCGCGACGGCGCCCACCGCACCGGCTGGGTCACATCGATACTTCGTGCAGCATCGGCACGTTTCCATCAATTTCAAAAGCAAGTCCGTCGCCACGCAATCGTATTGCGAGGGATATTTGACCGTGGATTCCGATGGCACCGGCAGTTACTACTGCACGCAAACTTTCGACGGCCGCTGCGACCGCGTGACGTTCGGCAAGGGCTCGATTAAAGAGGTCAAGGTCAACGGCACGCAACTGCATATTTCATCGTCCTATGGGAATTACGATTTTTACGGGACCGGAAGCAGCGCGGCCGCGGATATGCAGGCCGCTTTCGAGACGCTTTCCCTAACCATAAAACACTAATTCTGTTCGCAACGCGGCCGCGGTGGTGCGCACCGCCCTGCCCACAACGTATGTGACGTTTTGCCGCGCTGTAATTCCCCGCTAAGCGGCGCGTTAACTCAATCCTAATGGTGTTAACCAATTCGGACGTCTCGCGCGAACTGCTCGCTTCGAGAGGCGCGCTTCGAGATATGTTGTTTGCGTTCGGGTTCGGGCCATCCCAGCCGGCCCACCCGGCAAACAGGACAACATGAGCCGCATTTTCGAGGCAATCAGGAAGGCGCAACAAGATCGAGCCGGAAGGGCGCGGAACGAACCCGCGCCGCAAGCGCCCGGACCGCATTCCGATCGGCGCAGGAATCGACGATGGACCGTGGACGTTCCGGTATTTGTCTACGGACACAGCGCGACACAAGAGCCGTTTCACGAGGAAGCGCATACGCTTGACGTGAGCGCGAATGGGGCGCTCTTGATGTTAGGTGCAAACGTTCAGGCGGGACAAAAACTTCTGCTGATCAATAAATCCACGCAGGTTGAACAGGAATGCCGCGTCGTCTATCTGGGCGAGCAACTCACGCGGTCGTCCGCGGTCGCGATCGAATTCGGGCAAGCAAACGCGCCGTTCTGGCAAATTCCCGCCCGATAATTGTTGCGCGTGCCGCGATTAATTCGTCTGTGGCCGTCTACCTCGATTGCGGTGGTCTTCTTCGATAATCGCCGCGCGATTCGATTCAGGAAAGCTCGCCCAAATAGAGAGCCATGCCTACAGCCGCGTCCATCTTGATTTTTTCGAGGGCGCGAATTTCGCCGCGGCTGCGAATTCCGCCAGCCGCGGTGATCGGCAGGCGCGTGGCCCGACGCAGACTGCGAAACCATTCGAGGTTTGTGCCGCGCATCGTGCCTTCGGTATCCACGTAAGTGCACAAGAATTCGGAAGCATAGGGCTCAAGCTCGGCGAGAACGTCTCGCGGCGCCAAGCTCAATCGCTGGCGCCATCCCCGCACGACAATTTGGCCGCTCTCGGTATCAAGCGCAAGCATCACGCTGCGGCGGCCGCACGCCGCGACCAGGCGCCGCAAGAAGGCGTGATTCACGCGGCCATTGCGAAATGCGGCGCTGCCTATGATTACTTTTTCTGCGCCCCATCCGGCAATGCGGCGCGCTCGCGCTACCGTGCGAATTCCTCCGCCAACGCGCACGCGCATGCCCGCGTGACGCGCCGCACGGCACACTTCGCGCACAAGGCGAGCATTGGAGCCTTTTCGCATCGCGGCGTCGAGATCGATCACGTGCAGACGGGGATACACGCTGAATCGTTTGACGAGACCGAGCACATCGTCAACGGCCAAGCGCCGCTTGCGGCCGTGGACCAACTGGACCGCACGGCCATCCTGAAGATCGATACAAGGAACTAACATGTTGGTCTTAGGCGCTCACGCGCATCGGGACGCCACGCTCAGCAAGAAAACGTTTCAGCGCGCCGAAACCCTGTAGATTATCGTGAAAAATTGAGGCGGCGAGCGCCGCATCCGCTTTGCCCTTCTCAAACACGTCAAGAAAATCCTGCGGCGTGTCCGCGCCACCGGAAGCGATCACGGGCACTGAAACAGTTTCCGATACCGCCGCGGTCAACTCGCAATCGAAACCTTTTCTCGTACCATCGCGGTCCATCGAAGTCAGCAGAATCTCGCCCACGCCGCGTTCCACTCCTTCGCGCGCCCATGCCACGGCATCCAGATCGGTGGCTTCATGGCCGCCGCGAACGTAGGCGCGCCAACTTTTGCCATCGCGGCGCGCATCGATTGCGAGCACAACGGCTTGCGCGCCGAATTCCGCGGCTAGCTCCGTAAGTAGCGCGGGACGGCGGATCGCCGCAGTGTTCACCGTAACTTTATCCGCGCCAGCCCGCAGGATGGCTTGGCCTTCTTCGAGCGTGGCGATTCCGCCGCCGGCGCTTAGGGGGATGGCGAGTTCAGCTGCGACGCGGCGAATCGTCTCCAGGAATGTTGGACGATGATCGCGCGATGCCGCGATATCCAGCACGACTAGTTCGTCGGCGCCTTCGCGGTTGTAACGCGCCGCGAGTTCGGCGGGGTCGCCCGCATCGCGCAGATGAATGAATTGCACGCCCTTGACGACACGACTGCCGTCGGTATCAAGGCACGGAATGATGCGGCGAGCCAGACTCATTGCGCGGCGCCCCCGGCGCGCTTCAACTGAGCGTCCATTTGCGCGAACTGCAGAAAATTCTGAAGCAAGCGCGAGCC
>JBAQYV010000105.1:0-12743 GCA_049790315.1 Candidatus Acidiferrales bacterium
CGAGCGGCGGCGGGTCAAGATGGCAAGGGGTTCCCAATGAACGAAGATGCAAGCGGATGCCAAGTGCGCCAAGATTCGAGCGGCACCGGGTCAAGATGGCAACGGGTTCACAATGAACGAAGATGCGAGCGGATGCCAAGTGCGCCAAGATTCGAGCGGGCGCCGACTCAAGATGTTAGCGGTTTCCCAATTGACCAAGACGTTACGGAGGCCAAGTGCGCCAAGACTCGAGCGGGCGCCGACTCAAGATGCTAGCGGTGTCCCAATGGACCAAGATGTAGGGGGTGCCAAATGAACCAAGGTGTAGCGGGTGCTAAGCGAACCAAGATGCGAGCGAGTGCCGACCCAAGATGCTGGCGGGGAGCGGAACGGTGAAAGCCATGGCTTTGATTTGAAGCCGGAGGCGTGGCCGGTACGGCGAAAGGATCGGCGCCCGATGCGGCGCGATACGGTGAGCGTGCATTTGGCGCTACGAATCAACGCGGGCGTGACGGGAATCGCGACCGGCGTTGCGTCTCAGCGCGGCGTAAGTGTGAGCGTAAGCGTCATATCGAGAGTCGCGTGAGAATCTGAATTTGTGATTCGGCGACGGAGCCAACGAGGGCGCCGCGACTTTCTCGCGAGCGGGCGGACGTTTGTCGCCAGAATGCATGAGCCGCCTGCCAAGCGATCGAGAGCGGGGCCGGGAACGGAACGCACTTCCCGCGTCCCCACTCTTCGTCAAGGCCGGTCGCTGGAAAGACAGGGGCGCCCTTGCCGGCATCGCGGTGACTTCACTTCCCTTCTGGCAGCGGGAAAAGGCGGGCGAGTTGCGGCGTGATGCGGAATTAAACGGAACGAGTGATACGAAGCGAATGTTTTAAATTGCCGGCTCAGGCGCCGCGCAGTTTTCGGCTTCCGCGTTTCGTTGTCTCGTTGGTTTTGACTGCGGCCGCGATTCTCGCGAGATGAACGGCGGAAAACCCGCCCGAAGTTGTTGCGCAGTCGCGGCCAGGCTTTGCCCTACAGAACGGGCAGGTCAAGCTTAGAGGGCTGATTGGCAGCGACTCCGGTATCGAAACTTTAAGCTTTGGCACGCACGCATCATGACATACCCGTTCCAGGATAGGTATAAGGAGCGGTTATTGGGGGCGCGGTACGGGAAGCGGTGAACGAGGATGTCGTTGTGGAGTGAGGCTTCCCTGCTCGACGCCGCGCTTGAAATACTAAACAGTCGGTTTAAAATAGCTAAACCGTCGCGCGGGTCCGGCGTTTCGGCGGCGTCCGGGAGTGCTGGCGATTCCTGGGCGAACGTTACGCGTGTGTTCGCGAAAATTCTAGGAGACCACGACCGATGGACCTGCACCAGCTTGAAATTTTCCTGACCGTGCTTGAAACGAATGGCGTCACACGCGCCGCCGAAAAGGTCGGCTTGACGCCGGGGGCCGTGAGCATTCAGGTCCAGAAACTCTCCGCGGAAGTTCATGCGCAGCTTTTCATTCGCGACGGCCGGCAATTGGTGCCCACGCCGGCGGCGATTCGACTGGCCGAACACGCGCGGCGCGTGTTGAAACAAGTGCGGCACATCCAGCAGGATTTTGAGGACGATCCGCACGCCGATAGCCGCCCGTTTCATTTCGCCACGGGCGTCACGACGCTGGTTTATCGTCTCGGGCGTCCGCTGCGCAGATTGCGCTTGCAATATCCGCACTGCGATTTTCATGTTTCGGTGGGCCCCACGGAGGAAACCGTCGCGGGCCTGTTGAATCGGCAGCTCGATCTCGGCTTGATCTCATTGCCCTTCTCCGAAGAGCAACTGGAGATTACGCCGCTGTACGACGAGGAGCTTTTCCTGCTGCGGCCGTCACCCACGCTGGTGCGCGGCGGCGCGATTTCGTCGATCGATCCGAAGGAGCTGGTGGACGTGCCGTTTCTGCTGTATCCGAAACGCAGCAACATGCGCATCAAGATCGACGGATTCCTGAAAGAAGCCGGCGTGACGCCGCGCGTGCTGATGGAAGCCGACGACACCGAGGCCATCAAGCGCCTGGTGGAATCGGGATTCGGATATTCGATCTTGCCCGAGCAGGCCTTGCGCGGCCATCGCAGATTTTTCCACGTGCATCGCATCGGCCAGAAGCGATTGGTTCGCCGGCAGGCGCTGGCGATGGCGCGCTCGGATTTTCCGCGCCGGCTCACGCTCTCAATCGCAGCCTTTCTGAAGACCGCGATGCAAAGCACCAAGAGTCCGCGCGAAGTCCGCATTGCCACAACCGTGATCTAAGTGATTTCGTCCGGTGCCGAGCGCGGACATCGCTCGATTCCACGGCTGGCTTTTGCTAATGGGACGGGAGGCGTAGACTAGGCCGCATTGAAAACGGATCGCTTCCGAGCCTCGCTTGAAGAATATCCCTATGCCCATGCCAGAACTTCCTGGCAAACCCACCCGTCCTTCCAAGGTGGAGTACCTTTCCATTCGAGAGTTATATCTTCAATTCGACGAGATGTTTTTGGCCGATAAACAATCGCTAATCGTTAGCCCTTGCGGCCACAAGATTTATTGTTTTGACCATCATTTTTTCCACATGGCAGGCGTTTTCGTTGAGGGCGTTGACGAATTGTCTATGCAAGACGAAAAAGAGATAATTCTAAACACGCACACAGGATTCGCGCACTACGAATTGAGAGAGGGAGGATCGAGAGCGAGACATCTGAGGTCGGCTCGGGATACCTTGGAGAGCCCTGACGAAATATGGGCAGAGAATCCTCGCGTCGAATCAGCGAAGTGGGTCTACATCAAAGAATACGACAGTAAGCCTTATTCTTTTTCGCTCGCATTCGTGGGGGAATGGAAAGCCAATTCGACGATACTTGTGCCGTTTAGCAGCTTCCAGTTTAAGAAGGGTAATGCAAAAAAGTGGCGGCAATCTAAGAAAATCTACCCCTAAAACACGAGAGGCCACCAAACACAGGTGGCCTTCGTGAGTACGCTACGGGGATTTCACCCGTAATCTTGTAGACCGCATTATACTACATCCTCTAGCTGTGTCAAGCAGGCCGTGTAAGTCGCTCATAGCTAGGTGATTACAGTTCCCGAACTGGCCTCGCCGTCGATACCTCTCGGACTTTCCTAGCGGTCAGCCACCCGATGCCAAATCGACGATGCCACAAAGAAACGCGTAAAAAAACTGCCGCCGCGGGGAGGTCCGGGCCCCGCGGCGGCAGTTCCTCGCAGAAAAGACTTCGTGGTTAGAAAGTGAACTTCGCCGACAATTGCGCAACTCGGGGATCGGCGGCCTTTACACCGCTCGAACCGTCCAGCGCGCCGAAGGCGCTCGAGTTGAGTTGGTTGACGCCGCCGAAATTGGCCGACGCGTTGTTGGCTCCGTTGGTCGCCGTGTAGTTCGGAGCGAAGTTGACGCGGTTGAATACGTTCAGGTAATCGACGCGGAGCGTCAGACCGTATCGTTCGGTGACCTGGAACGTTTTCGCGAACGACACATCCCAGTTGTATGTGTACGGCAGGCGGAACGTGTTCTTGCCGAGATCGCCCAGCGTGCCGAAAATCGCCGGGTTGTTTACGGTGTTGCTCGTTGTGCCCGTTGGCGGGCAGCTCAGGGCTCCCGAGGTGCTCGCCACGTAAGGCACCTTGCAAACCGTGAACGGCTCGAACGCCTGCGAATCCAGCAGGCTATTGCAATTCGTGGATACGCCGGTGCAAGCCGACACGTTGTTGTAAGGCGATAGGCCGGGAACGCACGAGTCGAACAGTCCGTCGGTGCTCAGCGAGTTGACGACAAGGCCCGTGCCGCAGAGCGTGCCGCGCTCGCTGCCCAGGCTGTTGCCGGAAATATTGTTGGCGTTCTCGATCGGCGTGACCGGACGGCCAGACGCGGCCGTGACGATCCCGGTGATTTCCCATCCGCCCGCGAGCAAGCGCATGGCCTCGCTGCTACCGTGGAAGGAAGGCGTCTTGTAGACGAACGACGCGTTCAGGACGTGGCGTGAGTCGAAATCCGACGGACCCCAATCCAGGTCGTGACGGTTCACCGTGTAGCTTTCATTGGTCGGGCAAGGCGTGGTGGAAGTATACGGCACCTTGCAGAGCTGCGGATTGGTGATCGCCACCGGCGAAAAAGTCCCGTCGAACCCGGCGGCGCCTTGTCCAAACGGCTCGTCGTCAAGGCTCTTCGAGAACGTATAGTTCACCAGAAGGGTGAGGCCGCGAGTGGCGCGCTTCTCGAAGGAAACCTGCGCGGCGTTGTAGTTCGCATTGATGTCAAATGCGTCTTCCAGCAAGCCCGTTGGCGAAAGCGCCGTCGTGGGAATGAATGTGCTGGAAGTAACCTGGGGCATACCAGCAACCGTAGCGGTGGTGGCGCCGCAATCATTTGCCTGCGTCGGAGTAACGCCTGGCGCGTATGTCACCGAGGTGTTGGGCTCGCAGAAGGTGCCTAGCAGCGCGTTCGCGACGCCCGTGCCGGTATTGATCGCGCCCGCCCCGGGGTTTGCAGGATTCAGCGGAGACTGCGGCGGCGTCGGGTTCAGGTTGACCGTCTCTAAGTTGTGGTTCGAGACCGAGCCGACGTACGCGATGCGGAACAACGAGTCACCCGGCAGTTGGCGTTCGATCGTAAGATTGTAGGCGTACACGGTCGGAACGTAATACTTCGCGGTTGAGAAACTGCCGTCGAGGTTGTTCCCCGGAACATATGGATACGGGATGCTGGTGGCGACCGGCAAATCCTTCGGCGGAGCGAAGGGCCCCGGGAAGGTGGGGAAATTCACTTTGTAGGCCGCAGCTTGCGCGCCTGAACACGCCAGGCGGGTTTGCGTGGCTGACTGGGTGCACAGCGGATCGGTGAAAGATCCCGCGGTGGAACCGGCGTTTGGTGACGCAGCCGTGGATTCGATGAACTGCGGGCTGTAGGGCCACTCGTCCACGAAGCGGTTGCTGAGCACGCCCGCGATACGCGAGTCGTAGAAGATTCCGCCGCCGCCGCGCACGCTGGTCTTGCCGTCGCCGAAAACGTCCCAGGCAAAGCCGACACGCGGCTCGAAGTTATTGAAGCTGCTGTTCATTCCGTTCTGCGGGCAACCCGGATCGCCGCCGTAGAGCAAGCCTGGCGGCGCGTCTGGGAATTCCGTGGAGCGGACGCCCTGCGCCATCAGGGCGAGATTGATGCAGGTGTAGCGATGGTCGGTGATTTCGTTGGGCATGTTGGCGGGTTCCCAACGCAAGCCGAGGTTCACGGTGAGGTTTTTGCGCAGGCGAAGATTATCCTGCAGATACAAGCCGGCGTATGTGGTGCGCAAGGATTTGAATTCACCGCCGCCCTGCTGCAATCCGTAGACAGTGGCGCTCGTATCGCACAAATCGCCCGCCAGCAAGTTCGTGTAGGTGCCGCGTTGTTCCTGCGTGGCGTTTCCTGAGGACTGGCCGAGAAACGAATCGTTCGAGCAGAAACCGAACAAGCCAGGCTCGTTGAACTCGTTGTTCAGATCCACTTCGCTGCGCTCGAGATCGCCGCCAAAGTGGAGGTCGTGTTTGCCTTTTTCCCAGCTGATGTCGTCGCTGGTAACCACGGTGCTGCGGAGGAACTCTCCGTGGGGGTTCGTGCCGAAACTGAATCCGTTGCCGGTGTTTCCGTTTTGCACGGCGAAGGCGTCAATCGCGGGTGTAGTCGCGGTGTCCGGCAAAAGCGACCCGAAGTTTTCAACGTCCGGGGCGTCGGTGCCCGGACCTCGAACCGAAGTCTCGCGCGAATAGCTCAGGCGGAAATCGTTCAGCAGCATCGCGGAGAACGTGTGGGTTTCGTGCAGCAACGCGTTCTGCGAGATGATGGTTTGACCGTCGGTGTACGCCAGAAGCTCCGTCGGCGGGGTGAATGGCGTACGAACAAATCGGTCAAATTCGTAACGCCCTGTGAGTTTGTCGTTGGTCGCGAGCTGATAATCGAATCGGCCCATTCCGGAGTCGTAGTTCTCCGTATCGGGAATCGGGAAGCTGGCGCACGGGTTTGATCCAGCGGGGCAAGCAACCGGGCTCACGCCGGACTCGATGTTGGTGACGCCCGCCGTGGTCAGACCGGCCAGAGCGTACGTCGGGTTGGTCAGCGGAAGACCTGTCGTCGCGTTGATTCCCATCATTTTGGCGATGCTCGAATCGATTACGCCGTTACCGCAGGCGTTCACCCCGCCTCCCGTCGCAGGGGCGGTGATTGTGCCGGCAGCCAGGCCGGTATTCGTGCCCTGTGCGGAGCAAGGCTCTCCGCTGGCCAGGAAATTGGCGATATCGGTGCTTCCCGGCATGTGCTGAGTCGTGGACGCGACGTTGCGAAGCGCTTCTCGCTGATAGCCGGCGAAGAAATACAGTTTGTTCTTTTTGATCGGTCCGCCCACGGTTCCGCCGTACTGATTGCGCTTGATCACGTCTGTGGGCGCCAGGTAATTCTTGGCGTTGAACACGGGGTTGCGGATGTAATCGAAGGCGTCGCCGTGGAATGCGTTCGTGCCGCTGTTGGTGATGACGTTTACGACAGCGCCGGCGTTGTTGCCGTACTCAGCGGTGTAATTGCTGGTCTGCACGCTGAATTCCGCAAGTTCATCGGGAAACGGGAACGGCTGGTTCACGTTCGTGTAGGTGTCCATGTAATCGCCGCCGTCGAGCATGTAGCTGGTCTGATCGCCGCGCGTGCCGTTGGCGGAAATCGTCAGCGCGCCGGGGAATGTTTTCTGCGGGCCCTGGTCCATGCCGCCGTTCGGAGCGATCACGGCTCCGGCGACGGACGTCGCGAGCTGCGCGACGTTCCGGCCATTCAAAGGAAGATCGTTAATGCGCGCGCCTTCGACAACGGTCTTCAGCGTCGAGGTCGAGGTGTCAACCGCCAGCGCGGTGCCGGTGACGGTGACGGATTCCGACGCGGAGCCGAGCGACAACTGGAAATTTACGGTAAGCGACTGGTTGGCGAGGAGCGTGACTTCCTCGGTCTCGGTTTTGAAGCCCGTCGCGGTCACCGCGAGGCGATAGACGGCCGGCGCCATCGACGGCAGAACGAAAAAGCCGTCGGCATCCGTATCGGCATCGCGGGTGAAGCTCGTGCCGGCTTGCGTGGCGGTGACTTTTGCGGCTGCTACCACACTGCCGCTCGGATCGGTGATCGCGCCGTTGATGGTGCCCACACCTTGCGCGTAGCTCAAACACGGAACCAAAAGCATCAAGCATAGAAAAAACGCACACAGCAGTCCAAAACGACTTTTCACTTTGCCTCCTCAGAGTCTGCCTAGACTGTCCTGCGTTTCCGCGGGACCCGCATACGCTCTACCCAGCGCGCGCGGCGAAGCGATAGCTCATTCCCTTGCAACGTCTGCACTTGGCCCGCTACGCGCTGCTTCCCTGGCGCCCCGTTCGCCTACTGGAAGCCTCGCGCAGTTTTCAATCCCGCAAACAATCGAAAATTGCGTTTGAGCCTGCGCTAACTTTGTTTCAAGGGCCCGGTAATTCAATTCGAAACAGGTTGTGAATTAAACAGATTGGACCAGAAATGAAACGCTCGGGTTCTTTGAAAAACCCCTTGCGTTTACGTGCACGAACCGCGCATTTCTGGATTCGTGGTGCGGACTATATCGCGATTTTAAAACTTGTCAAGCAGGATTTTAACGAAACGAGGGGATATATCGCATGGGGTCTTGCGGCGGGTGGCCGGTACATATCGTGCGGGGCCATGTGGCGAGCGGTATGTATCGTGTGATGTTGTCTGGCAGGGGCGCGAGCTACATCGCATCAGCCAAATGGAAAAAGCTTGGAGCGAAGCGTGCTCCGGCGCGAGCCCGCCGATTCGTCCATGTCCAGGGCTTGTGCGGCTTCGTGGCCGGATGCGTACGGCGGTTTTTGCGCCGCGTCGCGTAGAGGATATTCGCGGCCGCATAGTTTCACGGCGGCGCAACGGCGGCATACGGCGCGGCCGCACTTTTCCACCTCAGATGCGCGGCCGCACAAGTTGTGGAAGTAGCATGGCGCCGGTCTGTCGCACGGCGCGGCCCGAAGGGCCGCGATCGATCGCGCCATGCGGATCGCTTCGCCGCACGGCGCGGCGAGCGCCGCGTCATCGCTCTGCGCTGGGAGCATTGCTTTAACACGCTGCGCGGCGCGGATCACTTCACGCGATCGCTCGGAGCGTACTGCCTTAGTCGACGATGAAGTTTTGCCGGCGGGATTGCGTTTCGACGGGGTTACAGCGGCGTGGCGTCGGGGCAAACGGCTACTTCCCTTTTCGGCAGGTACGAGTCGCGGGACTCGACGGCGCGATCTCGCGCGGCAACAACTCGGAATTATCTTGGGAAATTCTTCGGGCCTCGCCCCGGGGGTGCGGACTGCGCTTGCAGCCCGGTGGCCGGCGAGCCGCTGGATTAATGATGCGCGGCGACGGCCACGCTCCCGACGACCGCACCGGTCGCGGCGCCGATCGCGAACCACTTCGCGCCGCGGCGCAATCGCGTCCAGAAACCGCCGCCCTTCGAGGTTGCGACGGCGGCGTCACGCTCTTTCGTGAGCGCGGTGACTTCGGTTTGCTCGTCCGTGAAATCTTTGCGCGCGGCGGCGTCGTCCAGCGTGGTCGCTTGGCAATTTTCGAGATAGTCGTAGAGCGGCGTCAGATCTGCCTGCGGAATGTTGGCCACAATCGGGGCGAGCGTGCTGGGGACTGCGGGTGGGCCGGCGGCGACGGCGACAGAGGTGGCGCTGGGCGATTCCGGGCTCGCGGCAGATTGCGCGCCGGCGGAATTAGCCGCGTTTCCCGATTGCTTCCCTACTTCCGCATTTTGCGAGCCTGCCAAAGCGTTCTCCGCTACGGATGCGACCGCGGATGGCGCGTTCGACAGCGTGATCGGCAACGGCAGCGGCGGCAGAGCGCCCGGCAACGCCGCGAGCGCTTGTGCGGGCGTTTGAACTTTTTTCTCGAGCGCCGCGATTTGCGCGAGCTGCGTCGCAAGCTGCGCGTCGCGTGTCTTCTCGCCCGCAGCCGCCGCGTCGACCTGTTTCTGCGCAGCCGCAAGCGTTGCCGCCAGCGTCGCTGCCGAACGCCGTGCCGCAAACCAAGCGTGCGCCACCAGTGCGGCGACAGCCAGCAGCGCAATCAGCGCGATGCTCCGCCAGTGTTTCCACGCAAGATCGGCAATCGTGATGAAAATTGACATTGGTTATTTGCCTTTGAACTTCGTACCGACGGCCTTCAGGCTGCCATGTTCCGCGCGGCGAGAATGGCAATGGCGACCTGAACGTCGCCGCCGCGTGAATTCGCGGTGCCATGGTGGCGCCGAACCCGTTGAGTTCGTGACGCAGATTGCCGATTCCGGGCGAAAATCGCCTCTACAGGGAAGCGCGTGGAAATGCGCACCCAGAAGTACCGGTCAATTGGTACCACCAGCACATTGTCACGATCGCATGCTGTCAGCAGAATCAAACATGCTAGGCCGGAGGCTCGAATGACAAAGTTCGCCGTGCCAATCGTGGTCCGCGATTTTGAAGTTACCGAGTTCGGCTCCGAAACAGCGATACGCAAAGCGATTGAGCACATCGCCGGCGCCCAAGTGGTGGGCCACTGCCGCGCGAACAAAGTTTTTATCGTCAGCGCGGAAAACGAACGCGCCGCCGAGGCCCTGGTCGGCCGGCATTGCAAGGATCATGACGTGCACGCCGTCAGAATCGATCGCCCGATCGAAGCTGAGACGCTATAACCGGCCATGCGTCAACATTCCAGAGCGCGGCAACTGTTTCGTTTCAGATCGCAATTCCCTACGGTCTGCTACGCCGCGTTCCTACAGCTAACACCATGGTTCAGGATTTTTAGATTGATGTAGCGCGCTGAATTGCGGAGGCGCGCGACGTTCATGGGCTGTGTTGCTGAGGGCTGTATCTCTCCATCTTGATTGTGTGCAAGAAAATGGAGGCCTGAAGGCCTCCGCTACATAATTCACAAACATCCGAGTTTCAGCGCGGGCCTTTGCGGCGGAATATCGACGTCACTTATATCGCGAGACGCGCGCCAGCACTTCGCTGGGATAATCGCGATTTGCGCCGCCATTCCAGGCGAGCAGCGCTCGCGACGTATCGCCACCGGCGGCGTCGAATTTTGCACGCAATTGGCGGCAGCCGAATTCAAGTCCCGTGGCCGGATCGCATAATTCGGCGAGCGACGGCGCCGTGCATCCCAACTCACGCGCTACTTCTCCCATCAATTGCATCAGGCCCCAGGAGATCGATCGCGTGTAGGCTTCGGTGGCGTTGATTTTTCCCGCGTTGTAAATCGGCGCGACGTAACGCGCCAGAAATCCCGGTTCATAGCGCACCGCCCACGTGTTCCAATCCGATTCCTGTTCGATGACGGCGCACACCAGCGCCGGATCAAGCTTGTGCGCGGCCGCGGCGGAATGCGCGAGCGCGATCAGTGCAGGCGGTGGGGACATGAAAGATCAGAAATCGGAAATCGGGTTACCGACAGGATCTATGAGCTGAGATAAAATCGACGAGAGACTAGGAATATGGGCGCTAAAAAGAAAGGACTCGGCCGAAGCCGAGTCCCATCTTAAAATCTGTCCTTGCCAAGATAAAGACAGATTAACCGAAACAGCTAAGGCTGTCAAGATAACTTCCTACGCATATCCCTTTTTGCATAGGCCCTGCAAAAGCTGGACGCGACGGGGCTCGAACCCGCAACCCGACCTTGGCAAGGACGTGTGTTCCCGATTACACCACGCGCCCATGCATACTACTATCATACTATAACCTGCGCGGCAACGCGATCACGGTAATCGCGCCGCTGCGACATTAGTCGTGGCGCTTTGTGTCCGTCAGGTCGATGAAGCCGATCGCGGGCGGATCTTCGAGATGGATGCCGAGGTGATCGGCGATCTGATGCAACGCGTGATACAGGTGCGGCAAATGAATCAGCGCCATGGCGGTGACAAATGTGCGGCGAATTTCGTCGTCGCGCGTGCGGCGATGCAGCCAACGCACAAACAGCGTGAATTGCGCCAGAATCGCGAACGCGACGACGACCCAGTAGGGGTTCATGTCGTCCTCCGATCTGATCTGGCGTGGGGCGAACCGAGCGGGCGCGGAAATTCTCCCCGTTCGCTCGCGCACCCTCGTTGAACATTGCGCGCCGGTCGATACTGCAAAACGTATAAGGCGGTGTCATTCCGAGGAGCGCCGCGCGACGAGGAATCTGCTTTTCCCTTTTTGCGCCTGCGACGGAGAAAGCAGATTCCTCACCCGCCGCTGCGGGTTCAGAATGACGGCTAAACCGAATGCGCAATTAAATCGCGCCGCCGATGCCGGCGGAAAGGCCGCTCGGTCCGATGCCGAGATTGAAACTTGTGCTTGGCGCGGCGGCGCGTTGCTGCACGCCGAGCAGATCGCTGGGAATGCCGATCGCGCGGCCGAGCAGATTGGAATTCGTGCCGTACAAACCAGCCAGGCCTTGCAGCGCGGCGAGCTGATCGGATTGTTGCTTATTCGCAAATGCGATTTGGGATTGCTGCGCGACGCTGGCGGCGCTGGCGCCGTACTGGCGCGAGAGAGCGTCGAGCGTGCTGTTGTAGCCGGCGTCGTTGTTGGTGCGCGCGGCGCGATTCGCTGCATTATTCGTCAGCGAATCGAACGTGCTGCCCAGCGCGCCCATCGCTTGCCCGGTGATCGCGGCTTGCTGCGCCTGTGTGTAGCCGGGATTGTTCAGCAAATTCTGATAGCCCGGCAGCAATTGGCTGTAGAGCGATTGATTCTGCGTGTTGAGTTGCTGATTCATCGCGTTCTGCGACGCGAGCTGCTGATTGGTCGCCGCAACCGTTTGCGCTTCTGTGCCACGTCCCATGGGGACACCTCCGTGTGCGGATGTGTTGCGAAATGTTGACGCGAATCTGATCTCGCGTCGCGATCGAGAATGTTTTTGAACTGTGTAGCGGAGGCCTCCGCCACGGCGGACAGGTTTAGGCCTCCATCTGGCGTGTGTACGGAAAAGACTGGAGACGTGAAGATCTCCGCTACATAACCCTCATCGAGAATGTGGATCAGGAATTCGTGTTGGTCGTCGTCTTACCGAAACCGGAGCCGCCTGCGCCGCCATTCGCCGTGCCGCTGCCGGAAGATGATTGCGGCGCCGGGCCGGCCGCGCCTCCGCCAACTACCGCCGTGGCGGGTGAGCCGAACGCGACCGGCGCGGACGGCTGCGAGCCGAGATATTGCGAATAGCCGCGCCAATACAATGTCTGATCGCCCAACGAAACGCGCAGATTGCGCGAACTGCCCAGAAAATAAACGTGCGGCGCGGAGAAACCCTGCGTCGTGTCGGACTCCGCGAAATAATATATGCCGCGATTCACGGCGGAGTTGTCGGTGATGGCCACGTCGAAAATTCCATCCGCCGCGACCACGGAAATTCCGCCAATTGGCGACGGTGCCGCGATTTCGCCAGACGGATCCACACCCGTCGCGCGGCCAATTGAATTCACGGCCGTGACGACCTGGGTGAGCGCTTCATACGTGTACGGCGATTCTTTTTTAATTTGCGCGAGTTGTGAGAGCGTGAGCATTTCGATCGCGATTCCGGCGTTCGGTAGCACCGGCATTCCTGCGTGTGCGCCGTTGATCTTTTCGGTTTTCGTAGAATTGAAAAAGCCCAAAACCGCATAGCCAGGAATGGCTGTGCTACGCAAACCATTCACAGCGCGTCGACTTTGCTTTTGTAGCGGAGGCCTTCAGGCCTCCA
>JBAQYV010000106.1:0-41640 GCA_049790315.1 Candidatus Acidiferrales bacterium
ACGCTGAACATTTTAAGGACGGCTCGTCCGCAAGCGCATCGCAGCATAGCGCGCTCGCCCTTCTGGTTCGAAGCGTCGCCGCGGCGACCTCTATCCAGATGAGCTACGGCACGTGGATTAAATTTACGTGATGTTGGCCGGGATAGCGGAGGAAATTTGGCGTGGGGGACTCCCTAATCCGCCGCGTCGGCGGGAATTTGTCCGTCCGCGCCGAGTGTGCTAGGCTGGCTGCGGGGTGGAAGCAACGGACACCGAGCCCAGTCCGGCGGCGCTCCCCGCGTCGTGGGTTTTGCCTGCAAGCCGCCATTCGTGTAGCACGACTTCGACCGCTCGGTGAGGTTTCCGCGTTCGGGCGGAAGAGGCGCGTTTCAACCATGGCACACAAAGAAGCTACGAGCCGCGTGCGGGAGATCAAGCTGGCACATTCGCCGGACTCCGACGACGCCTTCATGTTCTACGGCTTGGCCACGCACAAGGTGGCCACGCCAGGCCTGCAATTCACACACGTGCTCGCCGACATCGAAACGCTAAATCAAGCGGCCGACCAGGAAGTTTACGACGTGACGGCGGTGAGCTTCGCAGCCTACGCGCATTTGCGCGCGAAGTATGTGCTGCTCGATTGCGGCGCGAGCTTCGGCGAAGGCTATGGCCCGATCGTGGTGGCATCGCATCCGCTGAAGCGCGAGGACCTGGCCGGATTGCGCGTTGGAGTGCCGGGGCTGCGCACGACCGCGTATCTGGCGCTGAAACTTTACGAGCCACGCATCGTGCCGGTAGTAATTCCCTTCGACAAAATTCTGGACGCCGTGCGCAATTCCACGGTGGACGCCGGCCTTTTGATCCATGAAGGTCAATTAATGTTCTCGCAGCTTGGGCTGCACCGCGTGGTGGAACTGGGGCAATGGTGGATGGAAATCACCGGCATGCCTTTGCCGCTCGGCGGCAACGCCGTGCGGCGCGCTCTCGGGCCAAAGATCGGCCGGCAAATCGCGCTGGCGATCCGCCAGAGTGTTGCGTATTCGCTCGAGCATCGTGAAGCCGCGCTGAATTACGCCATGCAGTTCGCGCGCGACATGGATCCGGAACTTGCCGACAAATTCGTCGGCATGTACGTGAATAAATGGACGCTTGGATACGGCGAGCGCGGCCGCAGCGCCGTGCGCGAATTGCTCTCGCGCGGAGTGGAGGCCGGCCTGGTGCCGCCGCCAGCCGACGCGGAATTTTTGGCTGAGGCGGAGTCCTAGCGACGGCCGCGAGCATCCAATTGCACTCTGAGCAACTAGCCGCCGGATGCGCTCACGGCGCCTTCCACTTCGTGTAAAATAATCGTAGTTGCGGCATGCGGTCGAACTGAAAAATAGTTGAACAACAAGCAGAAAGGTGTATCGCTAACCTTCGTCAAGATCCCCTCAGCCGCGAGAGATTTTGGAGCACCCGCCCTTCGCCGGGCGATCGTAAGCCAATTGCATTTAAATAAGCCGACACGCGGTTTGCGGGTGTCTGAAGAGCGCACCGCACAGGGCCGCGATTAAACGACCGATGCGAAATCTGACACAAATCGGCAGTGAGCTGCGGGAATTGCTGGCTCAACGCATCCTGATTCTGGATGGCGCGATGGGCACAATGCTGCAGCGTGAGCAGCTCACGGCGGCCGATTTCGGCGGCCCGAAACTTGAGGGCTGCCTCGAGGTTCTGGTCGCCAGCCGCCCGGATGTGATCTCCGGTATCCATCGAAAATATCTTGAAGCGGGCGCCGACATTATCGAGAGCGATTCGTTCGGCAGCACTTCGATCGTTCTGGGCGAATATGGCCAGGAGAAACGCGCTTACGAATTGAGCCGCGCCGCGGCGCAACTCGCGCGTGATGCGGCCGACGAATTCTCAACCCCGGCAAAGCCGCGATTCGTTGCCGGCGCGATGGGGCCGACGACGAAAGCCATCAGCGTAACGGGGGGCGTTACCTTCGATCAATTGCGCGACGCCTACCACGAACAAGCGCGCGGCCTGATTGACGGCGGAGCGGACTTGCTGATTCTGGAGACGTGCCAGGACACGCGAAATATCAAAGCCGGCGCGCTCGCGATCGATCGTCTCGCGCGCGAAATCGGCCACGTAATTCCGGTGATCATCTCCGCGACCATCGAACCGATGGGCACCATGCTCGCCGGACAAGACGTCGACGCGCTGTGGACATCGCTCGAACATTTGCGTTTGCTCGCTGTCGGCCTCAATTGCGGCACCGGACCCGACTTCATGACCGATCACGTGCGCACGCTCGCGGGTGTCGCCACGTGTGGCGTTTCCTGCTATCCGAACGCGGGCCTGCCGAATGAGGAGGGCCGCTACCTTGAAACGCCCACGACGCTGGCATCGCAGCTCGAGAAATTCGTGCGGCACGGCTGGCTCAATCTGGTCGGCGGCTGCTGCGGCACAACCGAAGAGCACATCCGAGCGATTGCGCAGATGGCCGCGGGGCAAACTCCACGCAAGCCGGTTGAGCCGAGCCATCGCGCCATTTACTGCGGCATCGAATCGATCGAAGCCGAACCGAGCACGCGGCCGCTGCTGGTCGGCGAGCGCACGAACGTGATCGGCTCTCGATTGTTCAAAGGTCTCGTCGCCACTGAACAGTGGGACGAAGCCAGCGAAATTGCGCGACGCCAGGTGAAAAGCGGCGCGCACATCGTGGATGTTTGCCTGCAAAGCACCGAACGGGAAGAGCGCAACGACATCGAGCCATTTTACGAACAATTAATTCGCAAAGTGAAAGTGCCGCTGATGATCGATACCACCGATGCCAAAGCGGTCGAATCGGCGCTGACGTACTGCCAGGGCAAGAGCTTGATCAATTCCATCAATCTCGAAGACGGCGAGGAGAAATTTCAGCGCATCGTGCCGCTCGCGCGAACTTACGGCGCGGCCGTCGTCGTCGGCTGCATCGACGAGGACCCAAAGCAGGCGCAAGCATTCACGCGAGAACGCAAATTGGCTGTCGCCGACCGCTCGCACAAACTGCTGACAGAGAACTACGGCTTGCCGCCGGAAGATATCGTCTTCGATCCGCTGGTTTTTCCTTGCGCCACCGGCGATGAGAATTACATCGGCGGCGCCGTGGAAACCATGGAAGGCATTCGCCTGATCAAGGCGGAAATTCCATTCGTGCGCACGATTCTGGGAATCTCAAATGTTTCCTTCGGTCTGCCCGCGGGCGCGCGAGAAATTGTGAATTCGGTCTTTCTGTACCACTGCACAAAAGCGGGACTAGACCTCGCTATCGTGAATGCCGAACGTATCGAGCGCTTTGCTTCGATTCCGGAAGCTGAACGCAAGCTGGCGGAAGATTTATTGTTCAATACTCCGCCGAAGACATTTCCGCAGGACCATTCGCAGGCCGCTCTGTTCCGCGAAGCGCCGGCGGATTGGCGCGCGCAAACGCGCGATCAGAAAGTTGCCGTAAATCAATTTCATATCGCCGCGATTGCGGACCATTTCCGCACGGCGAAGCGCCGCGAGCGCGATGCTGGTGAGCAAATTTCGCTCGATGCTCGCTTGGCGCGCTACATCGTCGAAGGCAGCCGCGACGGTTTGGTCGCCGACCTGGAGATCAAGCGCGCGGAAGGCGCGAAGCCTCTCGACATCATCAACGGCCCGCTGATGGCGGGAATGGCTGAAGTCGGGCGCCTGTTCAACGCAAACGAACTGATCGTCGCGGAGGTGCTGCAATCGGCGGAGGCGATGAAAGCAGCGGTGGGCCACCTCGAGCAATTCATGGAAACGAGCGACATGGAAAAGCGCGCTCGCATACTTCTTGCGACGGTGAAGGGCGACGTGCACGACATCGGAAAAAACCTTGTTGAAATCGTGCTGAAAAACAACGGCTACGAGGTGATCAATCTCGGCATCAAGGTGCCGCCGGAGGATTTGATTCGCGCGTTCCGCGAGCATCGTCCGGACGCGATCGGTCTTTCCGGCTTGCTCGTAAAAAGCGCCGAGCAGATGGCCATTACCGCGACCGACTTGCACGACGCCGGGATCAATGTGCCGCTATTGGTCGGCGGAGCCGCGCTTTCCGACAAATTCACGCGCATGAAAATCGCACCGCGCTACGCAAATCCCGTTTGCTACGCGAAAGATGCGATGAACGGCCTGGATTTGATGAATCAATTAAGCGACGCCTCGCGGCGCGACGAAGTGTTGCGCGCGCACGCACCTTCCACCGAAGTCGCGCCTGAGCCAGAACGTCCGGCCGTAACCGCGGGTCCATCCGAGGAACGCTCCCCGCGCGTCCGCGTTGATCTGTCTATTCCAACAGTGGCGTATCTGGACGCGAAAGTTCGCGCGGTACCTGAGCTAAAAGAAATTTGGAGCTACATCAATCCGTACATGCTCTTTGGGCGGCACCTTGGGTTCAAAGGTCAATTCGAGAAAGCGCTGGCCGACCGCGATCCACAGGCGCGCGAGCTTTACGAAAATGTGGAAGAAGTGAAACTCGCGGCGGAGAAATTCATGAAGGTCCGCGCGGTGTGGCAATTTTTCGAGGCCGAGCGCGCTGGAAACGCGATCCAGTTGTTCGCCGCGGGCTCGGACACTCCCCTGCACACGTTCCAATTCCCGCGACAGCGCGCCAAGGACGGTCTGTGCCTGAGTGATTACATTTTGCCGCGCGCGGGCGCCACGCGTGATCATCTCGCGCTGTTCGTCGTCACGGCCGGTGAGGGCATTCGCGATCGCGCCGAAGAGAGCAAGCGCGAAGGCCGCTATTTCTATTCGCACGCGCTGCAAGCGTTGGCGATCGAATCCGCGGAAGCCTGCGCCGAATGGCTGCATCGCCGCATTCGCGAAGATTGGGGTTTCCCCGATCCGCCCACGATGACCATGGCCGAACGATTCACGGCAAAATATCGCGGCAAACGCTACAGCTTCGGCTATCCCGCGTGCCCGAATCTCGACGATCAAGCCGGCCTGTGGCAATTGCTTTTGCCCGAGCGCATCGGCGTGCGCTTGACGGAAGGATTCATGATGGACCCCGAGGCTAGCGTTAGTGCGCTCGTGTTTCATCATCCGGATTGCACGTACTTCTCGGCAGTCGATCCAACACAGAACTGAGAGCGGCGCCGCGGACTTAGCGCTTCTTCGTTGCGATTCAATGATCGCCCGGGTTCACGCCGACCGCCGCCTGACGCTGCTGCTCGACGATACGCACTTCTGCCAGCACTGCGGGATCGCCCGGGGCCGGCTCGAGCTTCAGAACGTGGCGGAAGCACGCGATGGCGTTGTCCCAGTCAAGCACCGTTGCATACGCGCGCCCAAGCTGATCCCATTCGGCGGTCGCACTCGGATCGCGCTCGGCCTGCTCGCGCAGCGACGGAATTTCCTGCTCGATACGTTCCGCGCGCTCTAGATTTTCGACGAAGTGCTGATAATAATCCGCGTGTGCCGAATCCAATTGCTCCGCGCGACGATAACATTGCTCCGCATCGGCCCACCGTCGTTGCGCGACATAGGCGCTGGCCAAGCTTCGCAGAATCAGCACGTCGCCCGGCTGCAACGCCAGTGCGATTTTCAAATGCTCGATTCCTTCCACACTGCGATTCGATTGAACCAGCGCGTTCCCCAGATTCACCTGCGCGGCTTCATAGTTGGGCTCAATGGTCACGGCCAATTCATTGTGCTCAATCGACGCGGGAATATTGCCCGCCTGTTGGTAAGCCACGGCCAAGCCAGCTTGCAAGCGTGCCGATCCCGGCGACGCGAGCACCGTAGCCTGATAAAGACGCAGGTCGTCGTGGAACACAGGGATGCGCCGCTCAATCTTCACCACGCAGAAAACCAGCACGAGCGCGAGCGCACACCATGCGGCGCCATGTCGCGCTCCCGCCCGGGAATGCCTGAGTACCCACAGCCACACCCAGCCCGCGCAGATCGCGAATCCGAGCGATGGTATGTACAGATAGCGCTCCGTGAAATAGTTTTCGCCCACCGCGTTGATATCGAGCGCCGGCGCAAGAACCAGCAGAAACCACGCCACACCAAACGCGAGTAGCGGCCGGCGCGCACGCAACAAAAATGGCAGCGCCACAATTAAAACGACAAGCAGAATCGCGCCGATGGAAATTCGATTGAGCGCGATCGTCGGCGGCGTGAAATAGAAAAAATTAAAATGCAAAGGCAGCAGCATCTTACCGGCGTAACGCGCGAGCACAACCGGAACAGCAAGCGCGAGCTGCGCGGGACTTAGACGAAGGTACGGTGCCGCGCTTGGCGTGAAACCTCCCAGGGCATGCCAGCGCATCCCGAAATAAATTCCCAGCGCCGCCACGAATGCGGCGAAGCTCGGCCACACTTCCCAAAGACGCAGCAACGGCAGTTGCCGGTAAAAGTATTCGTAGGAAAGAATAACGAGAGGAAACAAGAGCGCGGTCTCTTTCGTCAACAGCGCGGCAAAAAATGCGAACGCGGAGAGAACGTACAACCACCACGCGCTGCCGCCGGCAATCGAGCGCGCACGGTGATACGCGAGCATCGCGACAAACAACAGAAGTCCGCAAATCAAATCCGGCAACGCCGCAACCCACACCACCGCTTCGACGTGCATGGGATGCAGCGCAAACAGCAGACACCCCCAAAATGCCAGTTCCCAATCCGCCAAACTCATCAGCAGAAAATAAGCCGCGGCGATCGCGCCCGCATTGACGCACACATTCACCAGGTGCCACGCCCACGCGCGATCGCCGTAGATCGCATATTCCGAAGCGTAGACAATGAGTTGCAGCGGCCGGTAATAATTTGTCAGGCGGCTTCCGGCAAATCCCCAGGCATCCGTTGTGAAATAATCGGAGAGCGAGTGCGAGTCAGTCACGAAGTTGTTGCGAAGAATCTGAAGATCGTCGTCGGCCACAAATCCGTTGCGCAGGGCGTTTGCGTAAACCAGAAGCGAGACGCCGACCAGAATCAGCACCGGCCACCATCGGCGCCGCGCGGCCGGGGCCTCCGTCCCGGGCAAGGCGTTCGATGGATCGGGCGGAATCCGCGGCGAAGCGGGCCGGATCGGCGGCGGGGCCGCGCTATTTTTCACGCGAGACTTTCGGCGACGCGGCATCGGCGCTCATTCTAACGAGAAAAAGCGCCGCGGGCGAACCACGCAGCTCCGGCGTGGATCGATGCCGTCTTCACCGCGAACGCCGCGCGACCGCTTGACGCATTCATTCCTTTCGCTTAGAACTGAATTGTCCATGCAACGCATCCTTTCGACCTACCTGTTCGTCAGGCGCAAGCTGGGCCCGCCAATCATCGAAGCAGCAGCCGGAGCGGGCTTCGCGGCGATCGAAGTTTTCTGCGCGCGCGGCCATTTTGATTATCAATCATTGGGGGAAGCGCGCGCGCTCGGCGCTTGGCTGGACGCGCATGGCTTGGCGCTGCACGCGTTACACGCGCCAACGCAGCGCGATCAGGGCCCTTCGCGCGAAAGCGGCTCGCCGATTTCCATCTCCGATCCCGAGCGCGTGCGCCGCCTCGAAGCCGTCGACGAAATCAAGCGCGCGCTCGACGTTGCCGAATGCGCGCCATTTCGCTTCCTCGTCCTCCACGTGGCCACTTCGCGCGAACCCGACGAGCCGCGCCGCTGGGACGCCGCATTCAACTCGATCGAGCACCTCGCTCTCTTCGCCAAGCAACGCGGCGTTACCATCGCGCTTGAAAACACGCCTGGCGAATTGCCCACGCCCGAAAATCTGCGCCGCTTTCTAGAGCAAACGCGTTTAACGGATGTGCGCTTCTGCTTCGACGTTGGCCACGCGCACATGGGCGGCGGCATCGCGGTTGCGCTAGAGTCCATGCGCGATCGCATCGTTACCGCGCATATGCATGACAATCACGGCGAGAAGGACGAGCACCTGCCGCCCTTCGATGGCACGGTAGACTGGCCCGCCACGCTCGCCGCGCTTCCGGCCGAAACGCCGCTGGTCCTCGAATTGCGCGCGCCAGAAATCGCGCTTGGCAGTGAGCCGCCCGAGCCCGCCGCTCTGCTCAAATCAGGCCGCGCCGCGCTCGATCGTCTCGAGCAAGCGCAGCCCACCGCGCGCGCCTAAGGCAAATCCGAATGCCCATCGTAACCATCGAAGACGCAGGCCGCTTCGCCGGACAAGAAATCACGTTGCGCGGCTGGCTTTACAACATGCGCGAATCCGGCAAGCTTCTCTTCCCGATTTTTCGCGATGGCACCGGCCTGATGCAAGGCGTCGTCTCGCTGAAAGATCAGCCTGCGGCGTTCGAAGCCCTGCGCGGCCTGCCGCAGGAATCGAGCGTGATCGCCACCGGCATCGTGCGTGCCGAAGCGCGCGCGCCCGGCGGCCATGAACTCGGCGTCACACAAATCGAAATCGTCAGCCGCGTCCCTGAAGGCGAGCCTTACCCGATTCAACTCAAAGAGCACGGCGTAGATTTTCTTCTCGATCGCCGCCACCTGTGGATTCGCACGCCGCGCCAAGCCGCCATCTTGCGAATCCGCGCTGAAGCCATCCGCGCCGCGCGCGATTACATGGACGACCAGGGTTACACGCTCACCGACGCCCCGATTTTCACGCCCGCCGCATGCGAAGGCACCACCACCCTTTTTGAAGTCGATTATATGGACGGCGAGAAAGCCTACCTGACGCAGTCCGGCCAGCTTTACATTGAAGCCACGGCGATGGCGCTCGGCAAGGTCTACTGTTTCGGCCCGACGTTTCGCGCCGAAAAATCGAAAACGCGCCGCCACCTCACCGAATTCTGGATGCTCGAACCCGAAGCCGCTTACGCGCACCTGGAAGACATGATGCATCTCGCCGAAGGCCTCGTCAGCCATGTCGTGCAAAAAGTCGTCGAGCGCCGCGCGCCCGAACTCGAAGTCCTAAAACGCGACGTCGCAAAACTCGCCACCGTGCGCGCTCCCTTCCCGCGCATCAGTTACGACGACGCCATCGCGATCCTGCAAAAATCCGGCAAGCCCGCAAAGTGGGGCGACGATTTCGGCGGCGACGAAGAAACCGCGCTCTCCTCCAGCTATGATCGCCCCGTGATGATTCATCGCTATCCCGCCGCGATCAAAGCTTTCTACATGCAGCCGGACGCCGCGCGCCCCGAGCTCGCGCTCGGTTTCGATATGCTCGCTCCCGAAGGCTATGGAGAAATTATCGGCGGCGGCGAACGCATCGCCGACTACGATCTCCTGCTGCGCCGCTTGCGCGAAAGCAATCTGCCTGAGGAAGCCTTCGGCTGGTACATCGATTTGCGCCGTTATGGCGGCGTTCCCCACGCCGGCTTCGGTTTGGGCCTGGAACGCACCGTAGCCTGGATTTGCGGTACGGAGCACATTCGCGAAGTCATCCCCTTCCCACGCATGATTTATCGCGTCTATCCTTAGCGTGCCGCAGATTGGAGGCGGACCGCGTGCCTGCGCGAACAACAATGTTTTGTAACGACGCGGCGAACGTTGCCGCTAACGCCCGCGACATTGAAGTGCTCTCGCGCTCGCGCGTGGCGAACTGACACATGCCACAAAAAATTCGCATCATCGGCGTTCCGATGGACCTCGGCCAAAGCCGCCGCGGCGTTGACATGGGCCCGTCCGCGCTTCGCGTCGCCGGTCTTCTCGCGCGCTTGAAGCAACTCGGCCATCAGGTCGACGACATCGGCAACGTCGCCGTAAAGCAGCCCGAAGAGCAGCACTTCGGCGAAAGACACGCCAAGTATTTGCGCGAAATCGCGGAAACCTGCCGCGGCCTCGCGGAAATTACGGAGCACTCGCTTGAAGAAGGCTGTCTGCCGCTCGTGCTCGGCGGAGATCATTCCCTCGCCGCTGGCTCGGGTTCCGGCGTCGCCAGCTTCTATCGCAAACAGAACAAGCGCGTCGGCTACATCTGGCTTGACGCCCACGGCGATATCAACACTCCCGATGGTTCGCCTTCGGGCAATGTCCACGGCATGCCGCTCGCCGCGCTCATCGGTTACGGCCCTCCGGATCTCGTGGACCTCTGCGGCTTTCATCCCAAGATCGAACCGCGCAACGTCGCGCTCGTCGGCATTCGCGAGCTCGACGCAAAAGAGCGCCGCCTGATCAAGGATTCCGGCGTGCACGCCTTCACCATGCGCGATGTTGACGAGCGCGGCATGCGCGAAGTAATGAGCGAGGCCATTCGCATCGCCACCGACGATGACGCTGCCGGCGCCGTCGTCAGCCTCGATCTGGATTTCGTCGATCCCGCCGATGCTCCCGGCGTTGGCACTCCGGTCCGCGGCGGCGTCACATATCGCGAAGCGCATCTCGCGCTGGAAATGATCGCCGATAGCGAAACCATGGTTTCGCTCGAAGTCGTCGAAATCAATCCCGTAATCGACGAGCACAACAAAACCGCGCTGTTAGCCGTGGAACTAATCCTCTCCGGCCTAGGCAAAAAGATTTTGTAGAGCGCCGCAGCCGTAGATGTGCGCGAGTCCATGTTTGCGTAGCCGTCGCTAGGGTTTGTAATTGCGTAGTTGCCGCGCATGTTCGTGATTGCGTAGTTGTCGCGCGGCCCGAGGCTTGATGTTGGCGCAATTTTCGCGCCGGTTATGTAGCGGAGGCCTTCAGGCCTCCATCTTGCTCTTGTGCGGGGAAAGGTTCTGTGGCGCCCCGCCGCGGTAGACGTGCCCGAGTCCATGTTTACGTAGCCGTCGCGTGCGTCCGTGATTGCGTAGTTGTCGCGCGGCCCGAGGCTTGATGTTGGCGCAATTTTCGCGCCGGTTTTGTAGCGGAGGCCTTCAGGCCTCCATCTTGGTTTTGCATCAAAGCACGGTCGCACAGCTTGCGAAGAAAGCATAGGCCGGCCTTGGCAGTTGTAGGGGCGGAGCTTGCCTCCGCCCGCTGCCCGCCCGACGACAAATTCAACCAACCCCGCGGGGGGCGACACAATGCAATCTCCGCGCACGGAGCATCAACCATGTTTGGTACGAAGTAGGCGCGGAAAATTCAACCAGCCCCGTAGGGGCGGCACAGCTTAGCCCAGGGCGTAAGCCTGGGAACGCATCCCATTTTATTATTTTCTTTCAATTGTTTAAGCCCCGTCGGGGCGACACAATGCAATCGCGGCGCACGGAGCACCAACCATCATGACCACCGACAAAAAACGCTTACGCATCGGCATCCTCTTCGGCGGCCGATCCGGCGAACACGAAGTCTCCCTGAATTCCGCCGCCTCCGTAATCGCCGCGCTCGATCCGCAACGCTACGAAGTCGTCCCCATCGGCATCACCAAAGACGGCCGCTGGCTGGCCGGCTCCTCCGCGCAAAAATTGCTTCCGGATGTCTTGCGCGATGGCCAACGCGTCATGCTAGGCGCCGATCCAAACGTCGGCGCGCTCGTCCCGCTCGATAAAACCCAACCCGGCGCGCCCCACATTGACGTTGTCTTCCCCGTCCTCCACGGAACCTACGGCGAAGATGGCACCGTGCAGGGCCTGCTCGAACTCGCCGATCTCCCCTACGTCGGTTCCGGCGTAATCGGCTCGGCCGTCGGCATGGATAAAGACATGCAGAAGCGCCTCTTCCTCCAGGCCAGGCTCCCCGTCGCCGATTTCCTCGCCGTCTCCCGCGCCCGCTGGGAGCGCGAACCGCAAAAAATCCGCCGCGAAATTGAAAAGAAATTCCGCTACCCCGTTTTCGTCAAGCCCGCCACGCTCGGCAGCTCCGTCGGAATGACCAAAGCGCACAATCGCGCCGAACTCGAAAAGGCGCTGAATTTCGCCTCCGAATTCGCGCAAAAATTGGTGATCGAAAAAACCATCCGCGGCCGCGAAATCGAACTCTCCGTTCTTGGCAACGAGCAGGCCCGCGCCTCCATCCCCGGTGAAATTGTCCCTCACCGCGAATTTTACGATTACGAAGCGAAATATCTCGAAGAAGGCACGCGCCTGATCATCCCCGCGAAACTCTCAAAGCCCCAGGTGAAGAAATTTCAGGAATTAGCCGTCCGCGCATTTCACGCCGTGGAAGCCCTCGGCCTCTCACGCGTGGATTTTTTCCTTGAACGCGGCACAAACCGCATCTATCTGAACGAAATCAACACCATCCCCGGCTTCACCTCCATCAGCATGTACCCCAAACTCTGGGAAGCCTCGGGCCTTTCCTACCGCGCCCTCCTCGATGAACTGATCAACCTCGCCCTGGCCCAACACCGCGAAAAACAACGCACAAAATTCACAATCGAACTGCCCGCCGCTCCCTCGTCGCCGAGTTCCTTGCGCGGCATACCCGAAAAGTAAAGCTGCTCTTCTTCTCAGGTACAGACGGAGCTTGCCTCCGTCCGTTTTCGGATAGCTTCGTAGTGCGAAGCAATGCGACCCAGCAAATCGCTGGGCGCATGTATTCGAACGAATTTCCACAGTTTTTCGAATAACCATAACGTAATAGTTGACGCTAGCGTTATAAGTGTGCTATCTTGCGGATATGTGTCCCGAACAAGCATCTTCCCCCTCGGCGTTCCCGCGAATGCCCGTCGCGTCGGCCATCGTCGAAAGTGAATCGTCGCTCGCGGCCATCTCCGAGCGATTGGCGAACTTTTCGGAACTGTTCATTCTGGAAGCTTTGAAGTCTTCCAGAATCAGCACTTCCAGGATTCCACAATGTCCTCTTATCTCTCTCATTATAAAAGGGTTTAACCACATTAAAATCAACACTTCTGGGAATAAGGACTTAAAGCCTCCTATAATCAACACTTCCGGGAATAAGGACTTAAAGTCCCTTAGAATCAACAGTTCCAGAAAACATGGTAGGGGGGTATACCGCCGCCTAATTTCAGCAATTCCGGCGGACCAGTGTCCGACACAGTGCCGACTGTTTGACCGTCCGCGCGGCGCGGGTTACCCTAGCTGCTTGCATTTGATCCAAATGGCGAGAATCGCGAAAACGCCCTCGCGTACAATAACCGAACACCAGGCGTCGAACGTCACAATTCATATCAGCCGGCCCGCTGGGCCATCGGTGAGGATGAAATGAAAGGCTCGCGTTTCTGGATTTTTCTCGGCGTGCTCTTCCTGATTGCGGTCGTCGTCTACGCCACCACGACGCCGCACTCTCGCGACATCCCCATGGTCGGCATCGTCACCGCGAATGAAGCCATTGTCAGCCCGCAAGTCACGGGGCGCATCACCCATCTCTACGTCGATGAAGGCTCCGAAGTGAAAACCGGCCAATTGATCGCCGATCTCGATCCCACCGATCTCCAAGCCGCGCTGGCGTCCGCGCAAGCCAATGCCGCCGCGCTGGCCGCAAAAGTTGGCTCCGCAAACGCCACCACGACCATGACCGACGCCCAAACCGCGGCCGCCATCGCGCAGGCGCAAGCCACATTGGCGAATGCCCGCGCCCAACTCGATCAATCGAAAGCGAATCTGCAACTCGACAAAATTACTTACGAGCGCGATGAAGGTTTATTCAAGGGCGGCGCGCTGGCCGCGCAAGATCGCGACAACGCCGCATCCGCCTATCAGGCCGCACAGGACGCCGAGAAAGCAGCCGAAGCGCAAGTGAACGCCGCAACCGACGCTTTGGCCGCGGCGCAGGCCAATCGGCAACAACTGAACGTGCAAAAAAGCGACACCGCTTCCACGCAAGCGCAGCTCGCACAAGCGCGCGCCGAAGTGGCGCAGGCGCAAACGCAACTCGGCTATACGAAGATTTATAGCCCGCTCGACGGCGTTGTGTCCGTCCGCGCCGCCCTGCAAGGCGAAATGGTGCAGGTAGGCGCGCCGATCGTCACCGTCATTGACATCGATCATCCCTGGGTCGAAGCCGATGTGCAGGAATCCTACGAGGACGACATCCAGTTCGGCCAGAAGTTGACGGTTCAATTCCCCTCGGGCAACAAGGTTACCGGCACGGTCTATTTCAAGGCCGTTGAAAACGATTACGCCACGCAGCGCGACGTTAGCCGCACCAAGCGCGATATCAAAACGTTCGCCATTAAAGTGTCCATTCCGAATCCCGGCCGGCGATTGTTCGCCGGCATGACGGCCACCGTGCTTCTGCCGCCGCCTCCCGCGCAACAAAACTGGCTCCAGCGCCTGCTGGCAATCGTGTGACCGCCCGCACTCCAGGCGAACCGGAATGAGCGACGCTATCGAAGTGGACAAGCTGAGAAAGCAGTTCGGCGATTTCGTCGCCGTGAACAGCATCAGTTTTCAAGTTCACGAAGGCGAAATCTTCGGCCTGCTGGGCCCCAATGGCGCCGGAAAAACCACTCTGATTCGCATGATGACCACGCTGACGCCGCCCACTTCCGGCACCGCGCGCGTTGGCGGCCACGACATCGTGCGCGACGCCGACGGGGTGCGTCTCGCCATCGGCGTGATCCCCCAGGCCATGACCTCCGACCCCGAGCTAACGGGGCGCGAAAATCTGCTGATCCATGCAAAACTTTACGGCGTGCCCGCGAGCACACGCCCGGCGCTGTTCGAGCGCCTTCTCGAATCCGTGAACCTGACGAGCTTTGCCGACAAGCTGGTGGGCACATATTCCGGCGGCATGCGCCGCCGCCTGGAAATCGCGCGCGGATTGGTGCACTCGCCGAAAATTCTTTTTCTCGATGAGCCGACCACGGGCCTCGATCCCGTGTCGCGCACCAGCGTCTGGGAAATGATCAATCAACTGAAGGCGCGCGAAAATCTGACGATTCTGCTCACCACGCATTACATGGACGAAGCTGACAGACTTTGCGAGCGCATCGCGATCGTCGATCACGGCCAGATGGCCGCGCTCGACACGCCCGCGCGCTTAAAGGACAGCGTGCCCGGCACCGATGTCGTCGAAGCCGAATTCGCCAATGCGCCCGCGAATTGGAAAGAACAACTTGCCGGGCTTGCTGGCGTCGCCAGCGTCACCGAGCACGAAGGTCTGTGGCGTCTCGCTTCCAACAGTGGCCCCGCGACGATCGGCGCGCTGATGCTGCGTGCCGCCGAGGCCAAAGTCACCGTGCATCGCGTCACCGTGCAAGGCACCACACTCGACGATGTGTTTCTGCACTACACCGGTCGGCAATTGCGCGACGCCGTCGAGGAAGGCCGCGGACATGACGTCAGTCATCTTTACAAACAAAAGGCCTGAGGAGAGGCGCCTGGAGCGCGCCGCTTAGAATGAAGTTCTATCGCATCTACGCCCTGATCGAGCGCGATATGCGGAAATTTTTCCGCAGCCCGGCGCTCATGAGCGTCGCCATGGTGGCGCCGCTCTTGCAGCTTGTCGTCCTGGGCTACGCCTTCGGCGGCGAAATCCGCGGAGTTAAAATTGCTGTCGTCGATAACGATCATCAGAATGGCGCCCGCGTGGTCGAGCAGCATCTCAACGCGATTCAAGCCAATGCCGGAACTTTCAAGACCGTGGACTATGACTCGCTCAGCGACGCGACGGTTGACTTGCGCACGGGTTTCGTCCGCGCTGTCGTTTACATTCCGCCGGATTACTCCCGACGATTGGATCACGGCGATAATCCCAAGCTCGTTCTGGTCGAGGACAATTCCGATACTTCGATCACCGGCGCTGTCGCCGCGCGCCTTCAGGCTGTGGTGGAAGACCTGAATGCTCCACAGCAGCCGCCACGATTGCCGCAGCAGGTGAGCCTTCAGGCCATCGAACTTTATCCTTACATCGATTACATCAAATACCTTTTGCCCGGTGTGGTTTCGCTTTCGATTTTTGTCGTGGCTATGATCGGCGGCGGCATCGTTTTCATCGACGATAAGTCGCGCGGCTTGCATGAGGGCTACCTCGTAACGCCCGTGCACAAATCCGAGCTGGTGCTCGGCTTGGTGCTTTCGGGCGCGATCAAAGGGACCATGGCCGGCACGACGATCGCCGTGATCGGCGGCATGATCGCCGGCATCGATCAGATATGGGATCCGATGCGCCTGGTCTACGCCGTCGTGGTGATCGCCGCGGGCTCACTGACCATGATTAGCTTCATGTTTCTGACGATGGTGCGCGTCAGCGATCCGCTGGTGCCGCGCGCGATCTTCGGCGTGCTCAATACCCTGTTGTTTTTTCCCTCGGGCGCCGTCTATCCGGTCGAAGGATTCCCCATCTGGCTGCGCTGGATTTCGTGGATAGATCCGCTCACTTACATCGTCCATGGGCTCAAGAATCTTTTTCTGAAGAATACTGGATTTATGGGGATTTACTCGGACGTATTGGTTCTGTTAGGTTTTGCACTGGTGTTCCTGACGGGCTGCACCCTGTTGTTTAAGCGGCAGATCTAGCTTCCTGCGAAGGTGCACCGGCCGAATCGGAAGTTCAGCACAGGATTCAGGTACAAGGCCAAGCACAAGGCCGCCGTGAGGCCAAGCATAAGGAGAATTCAGTGGGCTTGCTCGACGCCGACCACGAAAAGCCGCCATCGAAAGTCTTGCGTTATGTGATCAGCGCAGCGGCGCTGGCAATTCTCGTGGCCGTTGGATTGTGGTTCGCCTTTCGCTACCAGCCCGAAAAGCATGTGACCGAACATTTCATGGACGCGGTGGTCGCCGGAAATTTGCCGCAGGCTTATCAAATCTGGCATCCGCATCCCAGCTATCCGTATGCGGAATTCGTGGGCGATTGGGGACCCGATGGCTACTACGGCCCGGTGAAAAGCTATCATTTGCAATCGGCCAGCGAGCCGGTAAATGGTGGAAGCGGCATTATCGTGACGGTCGAAATCAGCCCGTATGCGCCCTACCCCGACGCCAACGATCCGAAAAGCGCCCGCACTAAAGAAGTGCAAATTTGGGTGGAGCGCTCGGACAAATCCCTAAGTTTCCCGCCGTAATCGTCGCGGCATCGCGTGACCGAATTGAGCGAGATGACGCGGGGCAAATCGAATTTGTTGCGCTCGATACGTTGGCGTTGTGAGATTGGTTCGCTGGTTGGAACGCGCTAACGAACTGGCTGAGCGAAATGAGCTAGCTGAACGGAATGCGTTAGCTGAGTTCGCGGAGCGCCGCGGACAGTTCGACGGGCGAAAGCGTCGCGGTGCCTAGTTTGCCGACCACGATTCCCGCGGCGATGTTTGCAAGCCGCGCCGCATCCGCGATGCGAGCGCCGGCGGCGATGCCAAGCGTCAAGACTGAAAGCACGGTGTCGCCCGCGCCAGTGACGTCAAAAACTTGCCGTCCGTTCGCGGCGCGGTCAAGTCCGGGCAACCCCACGCGCGCGTAGCTGACCTCGAAACTGGTCGCGGGAATGTGCAGTGCGTGCGCGGACGAATCCTCGAATACCGTCATGCCGCGTTCGCCGCGCGTGATCACGACGGCTGCGCACCCAAAGTGCGCCAGCAAAGCACGCCCGGCCTCTTCGAGCGAATCTTCGCCCGCCAGCGACCGCGTGACGAAGAATCCAGCTTCCTTGGAATTGCACACGATGGCCGTGGCTCCGCGATACGCAAACAGCCGCGAAGTTTTCGGCTTCACCAGCGCGCGAACACCGCGCCGATTGGCTTCCGCGAGAACGCGTTCCGCCAGCGCGTCGGTGACGACGCCCTTGTCGTAATCGGGCACCACCAGCGCGTCAAGCCGCGCCAGCGATTGCTTGATGCGCCGAATCAACCGCTCTTCCAGCGCCGGGGCCAGCGGGGCGCGGCGCTCGCGATCCACGCGAACAATCTGCTGATGCCGCGCGATGATGCGCGTCTTCACGGTGGTGACGCGCGACGCATCTTCGAGCACGCCCTTGGCGCCGATTCCCTGCTCCGCGAAACATCGCCCGAGTGCCGCGCCGGCTTCGTCCGCGCCAACCACGCCGAAAACTTCCACGGCCGCACCCAACGCCGCGAGATTCGCCGCCACATTTCCCGCGCCGCCCAGAACCTGCGATTCCGACGTGAAGTCCACCACGGGTACGGCCGCCTCCGGCGAAAGCCGGTCCGTCGATCCCCACAAATAAGTATCCAACATCAAATCGCCGACGACACCGATGCGCCGTCCGCGAAATGCGCGAACCAAACGCTCAAGCCGCGCGCGCGATAATTTATTTTCGGAATCCGCCGTGGTGCGGCGGGATTTAGATTTCATTGGGCAGTGTCATCGATCTCGGCTTCGTCGGGCAACATCACCGGGAAACCATCGCGAATCGGATAGATGCGCCGGCAGGTTTTGCAGCGCAGCGCTTCCCGATCGATCATTTGTTGCACGGACTTGCGGCACACCGGACAAACGAGGCGCGCCAATAATTCGGGATCGACCAGCACGAAAACTCCATCACGAGAATATATTTCGGCAGGCTGCAACTAGGGCCGCACGCGAAGGGCCTGCGGCTCACGACTCTAGCAGAGAGCTTTTCTCGGAAGCAACCGGCGCAGAGAATTAAGCGGGGCCGATGCGCAATACAACTTCGGCTTTCCACGGAGTTCCCGGCAATAGGTGCGCAGTCCACACCGGCATGATTTGGGAACCTTGATAGACACGCTCGAATCCGTCTTCGGATTCCGAAACCGTTTCGATCGGAACGATCCAGAAATGTCTGGCTTCCCGCGCCTCGATCGCCACGGAGACATTCTGCCAGCCGTCCACGACGCGCAGTTTTGGTCCCGACGCAATTCCGGACCACGCAAGACGATGGCTGCCGTCGGCGGTTTCAAAAACGCGATCGGGCTCATCCGGCGCGAGAAAATTCAAAACGAGCTCAAGACCCGCCTCAAATTCCGCCGACGATGCGCCGACCAACAACATTTCGAGCGCGCAACGAACCTCAAATCCCGCATTGGCGGGAGCAAACTCGAATCGCTTGCGGACATGAAGTGTGCCGGAACCGATCGTCGCTTCGGCGGAGACAATTACGCGACCATTGGTCACCTCCTCGACGCGGTACGCGCCACCGGCGAAGTCTGCGTGCTCTTCGAGGCGCAATGCATCGTAGTCTTCGAGAGTTTTGTGCGGCGCAAAAAGCAAAAGGCGGAACGCGTGGCGCGGCCAGCGATCGTAACGAAGGCGGCGTTCGAGACCTTCTTCCTTGGCGCGCGTGCGGTCGTGAATGGAAGCGATCTCGGGTGCGGGGCCGCCGCTCGCCAGCGCGCGCAAACGATCGTGATACGCCTCGGGACGCCGCATCATCGAATTGATCAGCGTGGATGCGGCGCGGCGATCATCAAGCGCGGCAAGGGTCGCGCCGTCGCTGGGCTTAATGAGCGCGGAGAATCGCGACGATGTCACGATTATTTCGTCGGCGCCGTCGGAATCCACATCCGCCGAGGCCGCGCGGATTTGGCGACGACCGCGCCTGCCGACCGATTCCGCGAGCGTTTCGGCGCGAATTGCCTCGCGCCACAGAGCGGTGCGCAGGTGCGGCGCGTAAACTCCGCCGAACACTCCATGCCAATACGCATCGTTACATTGCGCGCGCAAAACGTGCGTGCGCGCTTCCGCCAGTTTCTGCGGAGCGCTGCCACTGCGCCGGCGCCGGCTGAGGCGCTCAATTTCGCAGGATGCGCGCAATATTTTCTTGTTCAAGAGATTCGATTCGGCGTACTTGCTGAAAAAACCGCGCCAGAAATTTCCAGAAAGAAAGCGAAGAACTTCCGGCTCGTGGGCGAAGCGCCGGCGAACTTCGTGGAAGCGCATCCGCGCCGCCGTGGGAAAAGCCCACTCCATCATCTCGGTGTAGGAAGCGGCGGGCAGATCGGCGCGGCCGAGAGGAAGGTGCGTGGCCAAATATTCGCCGGGAGGCGTAACCGAAAGCCAAGCGGATTCCGCCTCAATCGCGGAGAAAAACCGATCGAGCCATCCGTTTGTGTAGCAGTGATCGTAGGTGCCCGGCCAAGAACCGAATTTTTCGAGGTCGTCGCCCATGGCGGCCATGCCTTCCGGGTGACGCCCGGAAGCATCGCGCAGGAAACCAACAACGTCCACGACATCGCGGAACGGCACGAGGTAGCGGAGAGCCTGCAAACCGGGCACGAGCTTGACGTTGTGGCCGCCGTCTTCGGCGACGTAGGAGCCGAACATCTGTTCCGGCTCAAAACCCGCGGAAAGAAAGTGGCTATCGTCGACGAGAGTGTACTCGACGCCCGCAGCCGCCAGTGCCGAGGGCAACTGCGGTTCCCAAACGCGTTCGGCAAGCCACGCCCCACCAGGACGCTTTCCGAATTGGCGCTCGAGCAAGGCCGCGAGCCGCTGGATCTGCTCGACCTGATCGGCAAACGGAATCGAAATCAGAATCGGTTCGTAAAATCCGCCGCCGACCAGCTCAATCTGTCCGCGTGCGACCAAGTCCGCGAGTTGCGTGAGATATTCCGGGTGCGCAGTAGAGAGCCATTCAAGCAGCGGTCCGGAATAGTGGAGACCAATGTGAACGCCCGGATGCCGCGCCAGGCATTCGATGAAGGGCAGGTAAGACTGCCGGTAGGTGCGCTCAAAAACCCCATCAAAATTACCGACGGGCTGATGCGCGTGAATCAGAAGAACAAAATGGAACTTTGGCACGGGACCACCACGCTTTGGATTCTCTCAGGATGATTGCGCCGCGCGAGGATCCTTTAGTGTGCCAGGCGGCGATCGAGAGCCCGGTCTCTGCGGCAAATTTCGGGCGGCCTCGACGGGGAGACCAACAAAAACGGCGGAGCGCCAAGGCCCCGCCGTGATCACGATGCTCGCGAATTGGAGCGAACGTTTTCGCGAATCGCGAGACTAGGCCTTCTTCTCGTACCAATCGGCATTCACTTGTGTAAAGCTGGCCCACTTTTCGGGCAGATCTTCGAGCGCGAAAATAGCCGTGACCGGACAGACCGGCACGCAGGCGCCGCAATCGATGCACTCGACCGGGCTGATGTAGAGCTGCGTTTCGCCCTCAAAGGCCGGTTCGTCCTTCCGCGGGTGGATGCAGTCCACCGGGCAAACATCTACGCAGGCCGTATCCTTAGTTCCGATACACGGCTCAGCGATCACATAGGCCATTGCGTGTCTCCTTGGCAGCCAGGGTAGCCCTGCTAAAGCAAAATCCCGCGGCAAACAGCCGCAAATAAGGCAAAAAAACTTTATATCACCAAACCCTAAGGGGCACAAGCCACCGGGATTCGTTCCCGTTTCGGGCAACTGTATTTTAGCAGGTAAATAGGGACCACGCCTGTAGTTGGTGAGATGGATTCCGAGGTGTGGTTTGGGTCGCTTGAACCTAGAGCGATTCACGAGATTTGCAGGCTTTTCGCGTTTTTGCCGCTTTGTAGATTGGCCGGGCGGCACACTCGTGGCCGCGCCGCGCAAACCGGAACTGGCGAATTCCCAATAAAAAAGCGCCGCGGCCTGAATTGCCGCAAGCGCGTTAGAATCATCGTGTGCAGCCCGGCGAAACGCCGAGCTGTGGAGGCTTCGCATGCTGCGCACAAACGGAAGCACAATTACCTGGCTTGGCCACGCTTGCTTCGCGCTTACCACGCGGACGGGTAGCGTCATTTTGATCGACCCGTGGCTGACGGGCAATCCGGCCTGCCCACCGGCGCTCAAGAAACCGGCTCGAGTGGACGTGATGCTGATCACGCATGGGCACGGGGATCATTTTGGCGACGTGCTGGCGCTGGGCCGCGCGCACAAACCCAAGATCGCCGCAATTTACGAGACTGCGATGTGGCTCCAAGGGAAGAAAATCGAAAACGTGATGCCGATGGGAAAAGGCGGCACGCAAAAGATCGGCGAAATCGAAGCGACGCTCGTGAACGCGTTTCATTCCAACGGCATCGAGTCTGGCGAGGAGGGCGACGACGTGGTTTACGGAGGCGAACCGGGAGGATTTATCGTGCGGATGCCCGGCGGGCTGACGATTTATCACGCGGGCGACACGTGCGTGTTCGGAGACATGCGAATCATCGGCGAAATGTATAAGCCCGACGTGGCGTGCCTGCCGATCGGCGATCTTTTCACGATGGGGCCGCGCGAGGCGGCTTACGCGATTCGCTTGCTCGGAGTGCATCACGTGATTCCCATGCATTACGGCACATTCCCGGCGCTCACCGGCACGCCAGAGGCGCTGCGCGCGGAAACAAGAGATATCGCCGAACTTGAAATCCACGCGCTCCGGCCGGGCGAATCGATCAGCTAAGAAAGACGCGAAAACCCATACGCGAGAAGGAGACAAACGATGGCCGGTGAAATTCTGAACGCAGCCGTGGAAGATTATCTGGCGCAACTGTTGCCGCGGCGGGACGCGGTGATTATGGAAATGGAAAAGTTGGCGCGGCGCGAGTCCGTTCCGATTGTGGGACCGGTGGTTGCGCGATTGCTCGCGCTGATCACTGAGATTTCCGGCGCGAAACGAATTTTTGAGCTTGGCTCCGCGATCGGCTATTCAACGCTGTGGTTCGCGCGCGCGGCGGGTCCCGGCGCCGAAGTGCATTACACAGACAACAATCCGGAAAACGCACGGCGCGCGACGGAATTTCTGAAGCGTGGCGGAGTGCTGCCGAGGGTGCGCGTTCATGTGGGCGACGCGCTGGCGTCGCTGCGCAAAACGCGCGGCAAGTTCGACTTGATATTTTGCGATTTGAACAAAACGCAGTATCCCGCGGCGCTACGCATGGCGCTGCCGCGACTGAAGCTCGGCGGATTGCTGATCGCCGACAACACGCTGTGGCGCGGCCGGGTGGCGCACGCATCGCGAGACGAAACCACGCGCGCGATCCAAAAATTCAATCGGATGATCTACGCTTCAAAGCTGCTGCTGCCGGTGATCGTGCCGCTGCGCGACGGCGTGGCGATTTGCCGGAAGCGCTAACAAATATCTCTAACGCGATTCCGACCGCGGCGCAATTCAGGCTGTATCTGTGGTTCAGTGCTTTTCGACTTCGAGGAAGCGCTCGGCGTCAAGCGCGGCCATGCAGCCGGAGCCGGCGGCGGTGACGGCCTGGCGATAGTGACGATCCTGCGCATCGCCGGCGGCGAAAACACCGGGCACATTCGTGTGGCTGCCATGATTTGTAATCAGGTAGCCCTCGGAGTCCATGTTGAGTTTGCCGCGAAAGACCTTGGTGTTCGGATCATGGCCGATGGCGATGAAAATGCCTTCGATCGGCAGCGTTGATTTCTCGTTGGTCTCAACATTGCGCAAACCGATGGCTTCGAGCGCGCCCTTGGAAACATCGTGCACGCTTTCGACGACCGCGGGGGCGACAATATTCACCTTCTCATTCATGCGCGCGCGCTCATGCATGATTTTTGAGGCGCGAAATTCCTTGCGCCGGTGAATCAGGTGGACGCGACTGGCGAACTTCGTGAGGAAGTTAGCCTCTTCCATGGCGGAATCGCCGCCGCCGACGACGGCAATCTCTTTGCCGCGAAAAAAATAGCCGTCGCAAGTGGCGCAGGTGGAAACGCCATGGCCCATCAATTCTTTTTCGCCTTCGAGTCCGAGTAAGCGGGCGACAGCGCCGGCAGCGACGATCAGGGTTTCGGCGCGATAGGTCTCCTGGGCCGCAGCGATCGCGAACGGCCGGTGCGAAAGATCGACCTCGGTAACCGAGCCGGCGCGAAACTCCGCGCCGAAACGCTGGGCTTGCTTACGCATGTTGTCGATCAGCTCGGGACCCAGAATGCCGTCGGGGAATCCGGGATAATTTTCGACCATCGTCGTGAGCGTGAGTTGGCCGCCAGGCTCGTAGCCATCGATCACGACGGGCTTCAGATTGGCGCGGGCCGCGTAGATCGCCGCCGTCAAGCCGGCGCAACCGCTTCCAATGATGATTACTTTTTCGGCCATGAATTTCCTTTCCGCCGGATCGCGCGGGCACCGCGCGGTTGAACGCGGAACAGTTAAGTTTAGCATTCGCCGCTAGCGGAGGAAACACGCGCGGATGCGCTGGTAGTGGGCTAATTGCGTGTTGCCGGGTCGCATCCATCAGAGCCTTCGCGTTACGCCCGCTATGCAGGCGGGGACCTTCGCCGGTGCAAAATCCTAAACATAACGCAGAGGCGCAGAGGGCGCGGAGATACGCGCAGAAAGACGGCGGAATTTGGGTTGGCGGCCTATGGCGACCTCTCGTGGCCCAACCGCCGCCAGCAACACAACATTCGCCCACCACCGATGCGCTCGGAAGCTGGCGGCGAAGGTCCGAGTGCGCGATAATGCCGAGCGTCACGATACTCGATTCCAAGGAGAGTCACTTGGCGCGCACACCGGGAACCTACGCGGTATTCGATACTTCGCTCGGCACGATCGTCTGCCGTCTATTTGATAAGGAAGCCCCTAAAACGGTCGCAAATTTTGTGGGATTGGCGGAGGGCACGATCGAATTCCGCGACGCGCGCACCGGCAAAAAGGAAAAGAGGCCTTTTTACGACGGCCTGAATTTTCACCGAGTGATTCCCGATTTCATGATTCAGGGTGGTTGCCCGCTCGGCACGGGCACGGGAGACGCGGGCTATAAATTCGCCGACGAATTTCATCCGTCGCTGAAACACGATGGACCAGGAAAGCTCTCGATGGCCAATTCGGGACCGAACACGAATGGCAGTCAATTTTTCATTACCGTGGCGGCGACTCCATGGCTCGATCGTAAACACACGGTGTTCGGCGAGATCGTTGAAGGGCAGGATGTGGCCACGAAAATTTCCGAGACGCCGCGCGATTCGGGCGATCGGCCAAAGCAACCAGTGCTATTGAAGACGCTGCGAATCGAGCGAGTGTAAGCGCGCCTGCCGCCGCGGAGTCTACTTGCTTACACCGGCCCACATGTTTCGGACGCTGAACGAATTGATTTTCGTTCTCCTCGGCGGCCTTATGGTATGGCTCGGACTCGCCTATCGTTTTTTGTTCGATCCGCGGCGGCCGGGCTGGCTTCTGCTGGGGGCGCTGGTGATCCTTTGGGGAGTGCGCGGTTGGTGGCGCGCGCCGCGCATCGCGGTTGCCGCACTGCGGGCGATCGCGCGAGTTCGCGGAGCCTCACTGATCCTGGTGGGAGCGCTGATGATTTCGCTGGTCTGGGTGGAGTTCCGCTGGACGGGTGTGGCGCTCGCCGTGGCTGGCGGCATATTGATCGCACGGGGGCTGGCATGCGCCGGGCTGGCCATGCGAACCACCTAACTCGCCGGAGAAACCGATGGACGCAAACATAAAAAAGAAAGTCTTGCGCCTGATTCCCTACGGGCTCTTCGTCGCCACTTCACGCGCAGACCTAAAGTTCGGCGCGGGCACGATCAACTGGGTGACGCAAGCGTCGTTCGCACCACCGCTGGTGGTTGCCGCAATTAAAGCGGACAGCACGCTACACGAGGTGATCGCAGCTTCACGCGTGTTTGCGCTGCATGTGCTCGGCAAAAACCAGAAAGATATCGCCACCGCGTTTTTCAAAGGAGCGCAGCCCGAGGGCGATACACTGAACGGCTATCGCTTCGAGAGCGGCGCGACTGGCGCACCGATACTCGCCGACGCAGCCGCGTGGTTTGAATGCCGCGTGCTCGACGAAATCCGCCGCGGCGACCACACGATATTCGCCGGCGAAGTTGTAGAAGCGGGCTCACGCCGCGACGAAGAACCGCTGACTCTGCGCGACACCGGATTTTTCTACGGCGGTTAAGTGCGACACCGCCCGGCCCATCGTGGTTATTTCAAGCTCACCTGAAAGGGGCTAGCCATGCTCAAAGAATTCAAAGAATTTGCGATGAAGGGCAACGTATTGGATATGGCGATAGGCATTGTGATCGGCGCGGCGTTCGGCGGAATCGTCACGTCATTCGTCAGCGACGTGCTGATGCCGCCGCTGGGCCGTCTGCTGGGCCATGCGGATTTCTCGAACTTTTTCCTCAGTCTGAACGGACAGCATTACGGCACGCTGGCCGCGGCCAAGGCCGCTGGAGCCGCAACGCTGAACTATGGCTTGTTCGTCAACTCGATCATCAATTTCCTGATCGTGGCATTCGCAATTTTTCTACTGGTGCGCGCGGTGAACCGCATGCGAAAGCAAGAACCAGCCGCGGCGCCCACAACGCGAGATTGCCCGCGGTGTCTTTCGGCTGTGCCGCTGAAAGCGACACGCTGCGCGTTCTGCACTTCGGATTTATCGGCTTCTTGATACTCGTGGGACCGAGGTAGAGCCGACGCGCGACGCGCGTCAGGTTTTCGGCGGCGGGGGCAGACACTTGGCGCGGTTGCGGCTCAAGTGTTCTCGCAGCCGTGCCACGATTTCCGCCTCATGAGCTTCGGTCATATTGTTCTTGACCTCGTCAAGCGCGAAGTGGACGACATCGTGGTGATGTAATTCCTCGGGCGCGAGCAAATCGCTGAAGCGCAACCATAGCTGATGAACCAGCCGCACTTCGTTGGAAGTGAGATTCGGCGAATGCGGTCCGAGGAGGAAAAATTCTTTTTCTCCCGTGGGCGTGGAGATTTCCAGATTGAACGGTGGCCTGGGATCGGGAAGCGATTCCCACGCGACGCCAAGCTGACGGGCCTGCTCCGCGGCCGTGAATCGAGTGGAGTGCCCGAGAACGATCGTCGAAGATTGCAAGCCGACGGCCGCGCGCACGATGCCTTCCCACGCGTCGGTGGCGCCCACTACCGCCAGGCGAATCGATTTCCCGCTGCGCTCCGCCAGCGCCAGCGCCTGCGTGAATAGATGCTGCTCGACAGTGCCGAACAGTTGCGCGGCGTCGAGTTCACTTTCTCCGGAAGCGGCCCGACGCAATACGCGAAGGTGCAGAACAACGACGTCGCGGCGCTCCGGCTTCACGCGGTCGAGCACACCCGCCAAATGATACATCGCGTGGTAATTGCTCACGGGAACCAGGACGTTGCCGGGCCGGCAATCCACGCTCTCGGGAGAGAGATCCTTCTGCGAAGCCACGTTGAACTGGTCCATCTCAACGTGCACTTCGCCCTTGTGCTTGTTGCGCGTGTAGTGCTCGGAAACCTCAAAGATGCCGAACAGCACGAACGAAAAAATCAGCCCACCTATCGTCGCGTCGGGCTTGGTGAACAGGTTCACCACAGCAATGCCGAGCAACACAAGCGTGATCAGGCCAAGCCCTACGGGAATTTCCACACCGCCAATCGTGAAATTCAGAGGAACGCGATATTCGCGTCCACCCGGATGCGTGAAACGCAGCACGAGCACCGCGATTCCTTTCATCGCAAAGCTCCACACCACGCCGAACGCGTAAAGGTTGCCGAGGAACGTGACGTGACCGCGGCTGGCAACGATCATCACGATCTGCATAACCACGATAATGTTGATCAGCCGATTCGAAGTTCCGTACTTGCGGTGCGGCTGCCGGAACCAATCGCTCAGCACGCCGTCTTCTGAAACGCGGTTCAATACACCGTTCGAGCCGATGATGGCGGTATTGACCGCGCCCGCCAGGATCAGCGTGCCCACCACCACGACGAACACATGAAACAGCAGGCGAATCCAAAACGGACCCGCCAAGTTCATCGCCAGGCCGCCGATCAGGTCCTCAAGGAAATGACGGCGAATGTTATCGGGGATGATCATCACCGCGAAAATCGAAACCAGCGACGTGAACACCATGCTGTAAACGAAGATCACCAAGCCCGCTTTTTTCAGGTTCGGCAACTTCGGATGCTCGATTTCGCGATACACCTGAGCCAGGGACTCTTCGCCGCTCATGGCCAGCACGGAATGGCCCAGGCCGACGAAGATCGCGATCAGCGGAATCATGGCCACAATCCGCGTGCCGTCCAGCCATCCCAGCGAATGGCGGTTCATCACCACGTTGTGCGGCCATGGCGCCGGCGGCAAACTCGCATGGCGGGTCCACGCCGTGTACGTGCACCACGCGATCAGGATCACGACCATTACGGTTGTGATCTGCATGATGCGCAGCGCCTTGTGACTCGATTCCGGAATGCCCTTGATGTTGAGCCACCAGAAGTAAACCGTAATCAGCACCGCGACGGCCGCCGCCGTGGCATTCACCGGCAGCGCAACGTGAATACCGCCATATGCCAGCATCTCGTTGATCACTCCACCGAGATACTGTCCGGCGGAAACGCCGCTGATGGGGCCCGTCAGGATGTAATCGAACATCAGCGCGGAAACGGAAAATTTCGCGAGCGTCCCGCCCAAAGCTTCTTTCACGACGCGGTATACGCCGCCGCGGACGAACATGCTGCAGCTTTCAACGTAAATCGCGCGGACGCAGTATGAAAAAACCATGACGCCCAGCACGAACCAAGGCGCCGATTTCCCGATGAACTCTTCGGCCTCGCCGCCGGCGTAATACGCCGAGGAAGCCAAATCGTTCAGCACGATCGCCGCCGCGCGCCAAAACGAGATAAACGTGAGCATGGCGGTTGTGGCCACCAGCACGCGTGGGATGGTTATGATACGAGGAGATGCAGAACCGGGATCGCTTGGGGTCGAGGCCATCGTTTCTGAGGAGCCGTTTAGGAACCGTTTAGGAAGCAAGGATGTTCACATTTTTGGCCGCGGAAGTCCACCCCTCGAAGGAGATTCTTTCGCAACTACAGCGAAGTCTTACATTTAGCGCTTGGTTTGGAATTTCTGGCGAGCTAAAGAGCGAGCAACTATTCGCTCGCGGAACTAAATTCGCGCCGGCAATCCTCGCACGGACAGACGGTGCGCAGATAATCGTAACTGTAAATTCCGGTGGAATGTCCGTCAGTGAAATCAATCTGCAGCGCGTAATTTCCGACGGCCTTAGCCGCGCGTGCTTTGGCCTTGGGCTTGAACATCGGCAATTCGATTGGCGCCGGCGTCGCGGTCGAACTCGCAGCGTGGACGGCGCCGGCGGCAAACTGGGCCTTTTTCGCGCGCTCGTCGTTGCACAACGCACATGGGCAACGTTCACGCAGATAGACGAAATCGTAGTGGCTGGCGTGGCCGTCGGCCCACACGATATCGAGGCCGGCGCCGGTTGAAACTTGCACTTTGATATCGACCGGCTTTCGTCGCGAATCAATGGGAATCGGCATCGTCAGTCTTGCGGGCAGCACACGCCGCGCGGGATCGGGTTGCCGTGCGGGCAGGTGCGCGGATGTCCGAGAAAGGTGCAAATTTTGCGGTCCAGTTCAGGGCTGATGATGTGCTCAAACTTGCAGGCTTCCGAATGCGCCTGATCGTCGCTGATTGCGAACGTATCGGTGAGCAAACGCTCCGCCAGGCGATGCCGGCGCACAATGTCCTGCGCGCGACGATTACCAGAGTCGGTTAAGCGCACCTCAGCCGCGCCGATTTCGATCAACGCCGAGCCTTCCAGGCGTCGCAGAACATCGGCGGCATCGGCCGAACCAAGCGTGCGCACATGCTCGACTTGCGCGACGGTGCCCTCTTCCTCGCAAATCCAAATTTGCTCGAGCAGATGATCGACACGCTCCTCATCCTCGGCGGCGGGCACGGTGTCCTTCGCCAAGCGTCCGTGAATCAGCTCGATGCGTCGCTCCGCGAGCCATCCAATTTCCGGCGAATGCGTCACCATCAGAATTGTGTGGCCGGCGGCGTGCAATTCGCGCAGCAGGGCGAGAACAATATGTTCGTTGACCTCGTCAAGATTGCCAGTGGGCTCATCGGCGAGAATTAATTTTGGCTGATTGATCAGCGCGCGCGCGATGGCCACGCGTTGTTGTTCGCCCCCGGAAAGCTGCGCGGGCAAGTGCGTGAGCCGATCGCCCAATCCCACACGCTGCAAAGCGCGGGCGGCCTCGGCTTCGTCCGTGAGGCTGTGAAAATACTGGGCCAGCATCACGTTTTCAACCGCCGTCAGATACGGCACCAAATGAAATTGTTGGAAGACAAATCCGACTTTGTCGGCGCGATAACGAGTCAGCTCGCGCTCGCCGAGCGCGCTGACTTCAATTCCATCCACGAGCACTCGTCCCGAGCTCGGCCGATCGATGCCTCCCAAAATATTGATCAGCGTAGTTTTTCCGGAGCCGGATGGTCCCATGATGGCGACCCATTCGCCGGCTTCAACGGAAAAACTTACGTCGTCGAGCGCTTTGACTCCCGCGAAACGCTTGCCGACATTCTCGATTTCGATCAGCGGAGTCAATTCATTCGCCTCGCAAAATTTCCGCCGGCCGGACGCGGCCCAGCAGCCGCAGCGGCAACGCGCCGGCGAGCGCCACCACCACCGAAAGGATCACGGTCGCAGGCAACACTTCCCACCGCGGCGTTACCGACATTCCGAACACACGCTCGCCCGCCCATTCCGCCAAACCGAGCCCCAACAAATACCCAAGCGCGCCTCCGGCGAGACCCAGCGTGCCGGCCTCAGCCAGGAATAGCCGCACCACCCGCGACACAGGTCCGCCAATTGCTTTCATCAGCCCGACATCGCGGCGCCGCTCCACGGCGAGCGCCGCCATCGAAGCGAGAACGCACAGCGCCGTCAGCACCAAGATCAACGCTACCGTCCAGAACAATAATCCGTGAATGCGACCGAGCAATTGGCCCTCAGCTTCGGTGAGTTGCCGCACCGGGCGAACTTCGAGGCCTGGCAGTGACGCAGCTAGACTCGCCGTGAAAGAATCGAGTTGCGCCGGCGAGCCTGTGACGTCCAATTCCACCAATCCAATTCGATCCGGCAGGCCAGCCAGATTCTGCGCCACCTGCAAGTTTACGAAAACTTGATTGTCTTCCGTGCCGCCGGCATTCACCACGCCGGCAACCGTGAGCAAAACACTCTGCGCTCCGGATTGCAGGTCAAGCTGACTGCCGGGCGCTACACCAAGTTGTCGAGCGGCCACTCGCCCGACTAAGCACCGCGCCGCATCATCGCGCGAAGCGATCCACTGTCCTTCGAGACTCCACCACGAATCCATGCGCGCAACTTCGTCGAGCCACGTGCCGGCCACGATCACCGGACTGCCGCCCACTTCGCCAACCACATAAAGAAATGGCGCCGCGGCCACGACCCCCGGAGTACGCGCGGCGTCGATTTTGCCCATCACCGCGGCGCCGTCCAGCGTTGCTTGGTCGGATGATCCGGGGGGTGACACGACGACGTTCGCTCCGAACGCGCGAAATTCGTGCGTCAACTTTTGCTGCGCGTCGAGATCCAATCCAAGCAGCGCCGAACACACCGCTGCGCCGCTGGTGATCGCGACAAGCGCCAATATCAGGCGGCCGCGGCTGGCATGCATCAATTGTCCAAGAATTCTCCAAAACATGGATCGCCGCGCCAAGATTTTCCCCCTTCTCTTACTCGCCGTGCAAAGTCTCGGCAGGCCGCACGCTGGCAACGCGCCGCAGCGGCAACAGGCTCCCGATCACAACCACGCTCGCCGCCAAAAACAGCACCACCGGCAGCAGGATCAAGCGATCCACTGGAGCGACGCCGAAAACGGCTTGTCCCACGATGCGCGCAAGAATGATTCCGAGCGCGTAGCCGACTCCGCCGCCAACGAAAGCAAGCAGAAGTTGTTCGCCGAGGAACAGCGCGCCTACCGTGCGGCGGTTAGCCCCCAGCGCTTTCATCAAGCCGATCTCCGCTTGGCGTTCAAGCACCGTCGTCGCCGAAGCCGACGCAACCGCCAACCCAGCCGCCAGAAGCGCCGCCAGCGTCACAAGCCACATCAGGGCGCTTATGTGGTTGAGCAGTTGCCCCTCGCCCTCCGCCACCTGCCGGATCGCGCGCACCTCAACGCCGGGCAATTCCTGCTGCATCTGGTGCGAGATGGAGGAGACGTATGGTGAGCAGAACCAGCGATCGTATTCCGCGGGCGTCATCGTTCCCGGATCGCGACGAGAAAAAGCGTCTTCGGGTTTCGTCAGCGCGCTCACCAGCAGGCGCCGATATTGTCCCGGCCGCCCGGCCAGCGACTGCGCAATTTCCAGGGGCGCTAGCACCGCGTTGTCTTCCCGTCCGCCGGTCGAGACAATTCCGGTAACCACGAGTGTTGCCGCGTGCCCGCTCGTTTCCACTGCGAGCGCGTCACCAACGCGAATCCCCGCGCTCCGCGCCAAATCCTGCCCGACCACGCATTCAGCCGCGCCTTCCGCGAACCAGCGGCCTTCAACGCGCCACCACGCATCGGTGTCGGCGACGCCCGTCGCGAAAATCGTACCATCGGGAACACGCACGGCGTGGTGCACCCAGGTGCCGATCAAAATCGCGTGCGCGGCTGGGATCGCCTGAGAGCGCGCGTTAGAAGCCAAGCCTGAAGTTACATCGGAATTCGCCGCAGAAATCGCGCCGGGAACCGCGTGAACAGCCGCGCCATTGGCTTCGCTCCAGTTCACCGGCACATCGAGAAACGGCGCAAACCCAATAATATTGTTGCGCCAGAAAATCGTTTTCAGCTTGCCGAGCTGATCGACCGGCAGATACGCGCCCTCGTCCACCGGCCGATAGTCCACGCCGCCGATTTCAAGCGGCAGCGTATCCGCCTTCGGCGTGACCAGCAGATTCGCTCCGAGCGCGCGAAATTCTTTTTCCAGGCGATCGCCCACGTCGAGCGCGACCGTCAGAGTGGCCGTGGTGACGGCGATGCCCAGCGCCAGCGCCGTGGCCATCAGGGCTTTGCGTCGCGGTTTCCGTGAGAATGAATCGCTGATGATGCGAAAGAACATGACGGCGGGATTACCGCGGAACCTCACCCTCGGCGCTCGACAACGCCGGAACGTCCACGACGATGTTCGCGCCCTCAACGTGCGCGGGCACACCTACGGGGTTGCAACCGCCCGCCTGGCCAATCGTTGGAATGTAAATCGCCGATCCGCAATTGCGGCAAAGCACATTCGAACCGTCCTGCCGATAGCCCATCCGCCCGCAAATGCGGCAGGCGTCAAGCGCCACACCCCATCCGTTCGGCTGCCGCACGATCATAAAACGAACCTCAGTGCCGGCGGCTTCCACGCGAAAAATGTGCAGATTGGCGTCGCTTACTTCGGCCGTCGGAACGCGCACTTGTCCATCGGTCACCGTCAAGAGCGCGGCTGGGGGCGGCGCCTCAGCCACGCGCGCATAAACGAAATCGGCGGCCAGCAGCAGGATCACGCCGACAAAGGTGAACGCCGCGGCAAACATCCAGCGCTTCTGCGAGCGACGCTCATACGCCAGACGCCGGCGTGCGGCGTCATTCGGCACGGCGGGCGGCGCAGGTTCGTTCGCGCCGGCGGTGGCCGCAGTCGCGGCCGGCTTCCCCCATTCGCGCAGCACCAACAACGCCGCCACTCCCAAAATCACGGCGTAGAAAAAAATGTCGTTGTTCACAATCGGGCCGATCCACGCCATTTCGGTCCGACTCGAACGAATCCATTGGGATTCGCTCAACTCATGCAGTCCGGTGACAGCGAGCTGAATGGCGACGACGGTAAGAATGATGCTCGTAGCCGAGAAAAATTTCCCAAGAGAAACTTTTAGCGTACCTTGGAAGAAAAAGGCGCCCACTGCCACGGCCAGCGCAAGGCCCAGCGCCGTGCCGATCCAAACCTCCAGCCCTTCCGTTGAAAGTTCGACAGCGCGCAGAATCAAAACAAGCTCAGCCCCTTCGCGCACCACCATCAGATAAACGAACAAGCCCAAGCCCAGTCCCGCGGCCACTCCGCCGCGACTCGCAAAGCCCGCCACGCGCTTTTCGATGTGGCCGCGCAGCTCGCGAGCGGCATGATTCATCCACGCGATCATGGTCACAACAAACACCGCGGCCGCGATGAGCATCAAACCTTCGAAGCCGTCTTCGCTGATCTGAAAGCGGTCCAGTGCGATTGCAACCACCACGCTCGAAGCCACGGCCAGAATCACGCCGGCCCAGACGTAGCGAGCCAATTGCCTTTGGCCAATGCGATTCAGATAGACGAGTACGATGCCCACGATCAGGGCAGCTTCGAGACCTTCGCGCAGGGCGATGAGGAGTGAGGAAAGCACGTTTGGGGCTTGTCGATCCAGTTGCAACTGAATAGCAACTAGAATTTAGAGTTTACACGTATGGCACGCCACGGTCAAGGTCGCCTTATTTGCCGCCGCCGCTTTCCGCTGCCAGTACAATAGAACTTCCGATGTCACACGCCACAATTCGGATCATGCACGCGAGTTCGCCGAAGATTGTCCTTACCAACGGCGCGATGGCGCTCGTGTGGGCGCTGGCGATGATGCTCGGTGTGCAATCGGCTCGCGCGCAGACGCCGCCGTCCGCCGCGCCGCCAGGCTCGGCGTCCTCGTCCCCTTCCCCACAAACGAATCCAAGTCCCACAAGCTCAGCCGCGCAGGCATTGCCTACGCTGCCCGCGCCCGACCCGCGCAAAGCACGCGAAGCGTACCAAGAAGGCCGCCGCGCGGAGATGACTCAGAATTGGCAAGCGGCCTACGACGCTGAAACCGAGGCCGCCGAATACGCGCCTGACAATAAGGAATATCAACTCCGCCGTTACCTCGATCGGTTTGCGCTGGTGCAGCAATTCACGGATCGCGCCGAGCGCGAACGGATCGACGGCCAACTCTCCACCGCGCGCCAGGATCTGTTGCAGGCTCTTGAGCTCGATCCCGGCTACTCGGTCGCGCAAGAACGCTTACAAGAGCTCGACTCCACTGGGCCGCTCGCGGAGGCCACATCGACTTCCAGACTCGCGGATTTGCCCCAAATTCGCCCGCAGCCGGGCACGCACGGGTTCGATTTCCGCGGCCAAACGCGCGGCGCTTACGAAGAAGTGGCGCGCCAGTTTGGATTGATCGCGCAATTTGACACAGATCTGCCGGACCGCCCCGTGCGTCTGCGCCTCGATCCCGTCGATTTCGCAACCATCATGAAAATATTGGGGGCGGCGACGCACACGTTCTGGCGGCCGATGGATAGCCGTACGTTTTTCGTGGCCGACGATACGGCGGCCAAGCGGCGCGATTTCGACCCCGAAATCGAGCGCTCATTCGTACTGCCGGATTCCATCACACCCGAGGACATGAACGAAACCGTGCGCCTGATCCGCGAAATCGCCGGTGTCAATCGCGCCGAACTCGACACCGGCTCGCGCCGAATTACACTTCGCGACACGCCCGAACACGTCGCGCTGGCCGAAGCATTGCTCGGCCAAATCGAGCAGCCGCGCGGCGAGTTGCTCCTCGAAATTGAGATCCTGGAAGTAGACCGCTCGCTCACGCGGCAGATCGGCGTCTCACCGCCGACGACCCAATCCGTCGACGCTTTGAGCGAAAGCGAGGCTCAACAACTCCAGACGGCGGCCGCGAACGGTACACTTCTGCAAACCATCGAAAGCATCTTTACCGGCCTCGGCCTGGCGTCGGCAACCGGCGGCGCCAGCGCGGTGATTCCGGCGGTGATCGCATTTGGTGGCGGAAAATCCATTTTCTTCGCGCCACTGCCCAGCGCAACAGCGAATTTTTCGGAAACAATCTCCGCGGTGCACAGCGCCCAGCGCCTTTTGCTGCGCGCGGAAGACGGACAAAAAGTTTCGTTTTTCTCCGGCGCGCGTTTCCCGGTTTCGCTCGCCGAGCTCTCCGCGAATCAATCTGTTTCGCCCACCGTGCTCGGCAACGGCGCCCTCTCCGGCACGCTGCCGACCGCAAATTACGCGACGGGCGCGGGGCCCGCGGCCGTGATCGAGGCGGATTTCAACGCGGATGGCCATCCCGATCTCGCGACGGCCAACGAAACCGCGAACACGATTTCGATCCTGCTGAATAACGGCGATGGCACGTTCGCGGCGAACGTGGACTACCCGGTTGGCACCGGGCCCGCGGGCTTGGCGAGCGCGGACTTTAACGGCGATGGTCATGCCGATCTTGCCGTCGCCAATCTAACGTCCAACACGATCTCAATCCTGCTCGGTAACGGCGATGGAACTTTCCAACCGGCCACGGCGCTGACGGCCGGCGCGGGTCCCATCGCGATCGCGACCGGCGTATTCAACACCAACAACGGCAATACGGATCTTGCGGTGGTGAATCAAACCGCCGGCACCGTCTCCATCTTCCTCGGCAATGGCGACGGCACGTTCGCGCCGAGCACTGACTATCCGGTTGGCACGTCGCCGTCTGCGATCGTCGTCGGTGATTTCAACGCCGATGGAAAGCTCGATCTGGCCGTCACGAACAAAGGCTCGAACACCGTTTCGGTGCTGCTCGGAAATGGCGATGGCACGTTCGGCCCGAAGACCGATTACGCTACCGGCGTCGCGCCCTCCGGCGTCGCCACAGCCGATTTCAATCTGGATGATCACCCGGATCTCGCGGTGAGCAATGAGACCGACGGCACCGTTTCGATTCTGCTCGGCAACGGCGATGGCACCTTCGCGCCACAGACCGCCGTCACCGCGGGAGCGGATCCAACGAGTCTGGCCAACGCCGACTTCAACAACGACGGCAAGCCCGACCTTGTGGTCACCAACGGATCCGCCAACACAATCTCGATTATTCTCGGCAACGGCGATGGCACGTTCCTCACGCCGTTAGCGTTCGCCACGTCGAATGATCCCGTCTCGGTGGCTGCGGTGGATTTCAACGCCGACGACCTCACCGATGTCGCTGTCGCGGCCGAATCCGCAAACGAAGTCACGGTGATTCTGAATTCGACGACGGTGCTCGGACAATCGACGCAGGCGTTCGTGCCCTATCCGAGCGCGACTTACGTGAACCTCGGCCTCGGCGTGCACGCCACGGCGCGATTGAACGGCGCCGATGCCGTCACACTCGAGCTTCAATTCGAGATCAGCAGCCTTGCCGGGCAATCCATCAACGGAATTCCGATCCTTAGCGACCGCACCATCGAACAAACCGTGCGACTCCGCGAGAATCAAACTTCCATTATTTCGGGGATCGTACAATCGAGCGAATCGGGGACTATTTCCGGCTGGCCGTGGGTTTCGCAAGCGAGCGCCATCGGCGCACTCACCAGCAATAACAATCAACAGAATAGCGAAACTGACTTGCTGGTTCTGGTTACGCCGCGCGAGGTGCGTCTGGCGCAACATCCCGATCAGTCAATCTACGCCGGCGCTGGAGAACCAACTACCGGGGGTTCCGCTGGAAATCGCTCCGGCGGCGTTCCCTCGCCCGCCAATCTCCCAACCCCTGCGCAAATAATCGCTCCGGCGCCAGCCGAGAGTGCACCCGCCACAACCACGGCTCCCGCGGGGAGCAATGCGCCTGCTGTGCCGAGCCCGGGCGCACCCGGCGCGACGGAGCCATCGACGAATCCCGCATCGCCCAGCAATCCGTGACGGCTCTCGTGATGCCTAACGGGCCGACTCGATAGAATCGCGCGGCCTCCGCGGCTACGAATTCTAAAAATCGCGCGCGTCACGGCTCAGCATCGAGCACCACCACCGGTTGGTATGTGCGTGGCACGACCGCCTGCGCGATCGCTATCAAACGTTGCTGCTGATTGAAAACGCGCAGCCGCGCCGGTTTCCATTCGCCTGAATCCAGTTCCGCTGGTCCTTGTTGTGACGCAGCCGCGCGGCCGGGCTGAAGTTGCGCCAATTGAATCGTGAAGTTTGTTCCGTGACGCACACGATGCTCCACCATGGGCGCGACGATTACCGACGGCAAATTCGGCAATAGATGTTCGAGCGGCAGCACCCACTCCGCGGCGCGGCCTTCGCTGGCGGCCTGCTCGAATGTCTGAAGTTTCACGGCTTGATCGAGCGTGAATTCGCCGACCGCCGTGCGCACAATCGACGAAAGGTGCGCGCCGCATCCTAGCGCTTCACCCATCTCGTGCGCGAGCGCGCGAATATAAGTTCCCGCCGAGCACTCCACGGTGAATCGCGCGCTGCTTCCTTCCACGTCAAGCGTGCGGAACTCGTAGACTTCCACTTCGGCCGCTTCGAGTTTCACCGGTTTGTTTTTGCGCGCCAGTTCGTGTGCGGGGCGCCCTTGAATTTTCTTGGCCGAATAGGCCGGCGGCATCTGCGCGAATTTTCCTACTCGCGCCGCGGCCAGCGACTCGATTTGCGCGCGATCGAGCGGCGGCGCGGCGTCCGGACCAAGCGCCGCGCCGTCGGCATCATATGTGTCCGTCGCAAAACCGAAGCGGAATGTGGTGTCGTAGCGTTTACGGCGCCCCGCGTAAAATTGCGCGAGCCGCGTCGCGCGTCCCAGCAGCAACACCAGCACGCCCGTGGCCAGCGGATCGAGCGTGCCCAAATGCCCCACTTGCCGGAAACCGAGCGCGCGGCGCACCGACTCAACCACATCGTGCGATGTCGGCCCGCCAGGCTTATCCACCACCAAAGCGCCGTCGATCGACGCGGGCTGATGCTTTCTAGGCATGATTTGGGATCACGAGATCTGCGAACTCTGAGGCAAGCAGGCGCGCCACCAACATCAAGAAGATGGCAGCTTCTTCGCTTCGCGCAGTAACTCTTCGATGTGCTGGCTGTATTCTTCCGAGCGGTCGATTACGAATAACAATTCGGGCGCGCGCCGCAGGCGCAGCCGCGACGCCAATTCGTGCCGAATGAAACCCGACGCGGCGTTCAGTCCCGCGAGCACGCGCTTGTCTTCGGCTTCGTCGCCGCGAACACTCACGAAAACTCGCACCATTTTCAATCCGTGCACCATGCGCACTTCGCTCACGTTTACGGCGGCGTCCAGGCGCGGATCCATCAATTCGCCGGCAAGCATTGAGCCCAGCTCGTGGGCGATCTCCTCGGCAACGCGTTCGTGTCGATGTCCTGGATGTCCTGCGAGAGGCATATCTTTCGTGCGCCCGAGGCGCAATCCCTTCAGCGGCGAGCTTCGCTCTTGCGAACTTTCGCTCACAGAGACTTTCGCTGTCAAAACATTTCTCTCGTTTTTTTTCGTAGCTTCACAGCATCTCCAAATCGTGCCCTACAAGATCGCGTCCCAGGACGCGTTCGGATTCCTCAAAAATTGTGCGGAGTGAGTCCTCAAGATGTCCGGCATTATTAGAGAGCGTTACGATCCCGACGGTCGAGCGCTGCAACCCGTCCTGTCCGTCGAGTTCGGCCACGGCGACGTTGAATCGCGCGCGGAGTCGATCCTTCAGGCTGCGCAGCACCTGACGCTTGTCCTTCAGAGAGTGCGCGTCCGGAATATAAATTTCCAGGGTGAGTAACCCGATCGGCATTCGCGCTCCCTGGTCGGAACTTTCCGGCGAGCCGGTCAACTTCGGCGAACCAAACAATTACGCGGTCGCCTCCGCTATAGCGACCTTCTGCATATCGAAGCACTCGAGCACATCGCCCACTTTGATGTCGTTGAAGTTCGCTACGCCCACGCCGCACTCGAAACCGGCGCGTACTTCGCTCGCATCATCCTTGAAGCGCTTCAGCGAACTAAGCTTCCCCGTATAAACCACGGCGCCATCGCGCACCACGCGCACCTGCGCGGCGCGCTTCAGCACGCCATCGAGCACGTAACATCCGGCGATCGTGCCCACGCCCTTGATCTTGAAAGCGTTCCGCACTTCGGCGCGCCCCAGATGCGTTTCCTGAAACACCGGCTCCAGCATTCCGGAGAGCGCTTTCTTGATTTCGTCGGACACTTCGTAAATCACGGAATGCGTGCGAATGTCCACGTCTTCCTGCTGCGCCAGCTCCGCCGCCTTGCGCTCCGGCTTCACATTGAACGCGATCACGATAGCCTTTGACGCCGACGCCAACAGCACGTCGGTTTCGGAGACCGCGCCAACGCTCGCGTGAATAATTTTCAGCTTCACCTGATCGGTCGAAAGCTTCGGCAGCATTTCTACCAGTACTTCCACGGAGCCCTGCACGTCGGCCTTGATTACCAGCGGCAGCTCCTTCACTTCGCCCACGCGAAGCTGCTCATGCAATTGATCGAGCGTGATACGCGCGCCTGAGGTTTTCGCCAGCGCCGCGTCGCGTAATTTTGTTTGCCGGTAATCGACGATGTGCCGCGCCTTGGCTTCATCGGTCACTTGTAGCGGATCGCCCGCTTCCGGCACGCCCTGCAAGCCCAGCACTTCAACCGGCGTCGAAGGACCAGCCTCTTTCACCGGACGGCCATGATCGTCAAACATCGCGCGCACTTTGCCGTACACCGCGCCGCAGATGAAGACGTCGCCGGTGCGCAACGTGCCGCCCTGCACCAACACCGTCGCCACGGGCCCGCGTCCTTTATCAACGCGCGATTCCAAAACGGTTCCCGTCGCCGGCACCGTCGGGCTGGCACGCAACTCGCGTAAATCGGCGACGAGCAGAATCATCTCCATCAATTTTTCAAGATTAGTCCGTTGCTTCGCCGATACTTCCACCGTCACCGTGTCGCCGCCCCATTCTTCGGGCATCAATCCGCGATCCGCCAGTTGCCGTTTCACGCGCTCGGCCTGCGCCTCGGGCTTATCGATCTTGTTGATCGCCACGATGATCGGAACGCCCGCGGCCTTCGCGTGATCGATGGCTTCCTGTGTTTGCGGCATCACGCCGTCATCGGCCGCCACTACGAGCACCACGATGTCCGTGATTTTCGCGCCACGCGCGCGCATGCGCGTGAACGCCTCATGACCAGGCGTATCTACAAAAACAATGCGCCGCCCATTCACCGTCACTTGCGAAGCGCCGATATGCTGCGTGATTCCGCCGGCTTCGCCCGCCGCCACTTCGGTTTGGCGAATCGCGTCGAGCAAACTCGTTTTGCCGTGATCCACGTGGCCCATGACCGTTACGACGGGCGCGCGCGGTTCCAGATCGACGGCCTTATTTTCCTTGGCGTTTTCCTTGGCCGTGTCCTGCACAACTTCTTCCTCGAACGAAATCACGTTCACGATTCCGTTGAAGGCCTCAGCTAAACTCGTGGCCATCGGCACGTCGAGCGCCTGATTGATGCTGGCGAAAATTCCACGATCAAGCAGCGTCTTCAGTACATCCTTCGCGCGCACGTCCAGTTTTTCGGCCAGATCGCGCACCGTAATTCCTTCGGTGATCGTCACCGGACGCGGTTCGCGCGGAGGAGCCGCCGGAGCGCGCTCCACCTGCGCCGTGCGGCGTTCGCCAACTCCGGCGCGCGTTCGCACCGGATGCAATTTCCGTTCGCCTTCTTCAAAGCGACGCTCGAGCGTTGGACGCGCGCGCGCCGCGGGTTTGCGTTCGTAAATCGGCTTGCCAGGCTCCGCTTTCGGCGGAACTCGATCCGGCGGAAGTAACGGACCAGGACGTCCTCCGCCGCCACCACTCGGCCGTTGTCCCGGCCGCATGGGCATAGGTCGCCCACCCGGCGCACCGGGACGCATCGGTGGCCGCGAAGGTGTGAAACCGCCCGGACGAACTCCCGGTGCCGATGCGCCGGGACGTGCTGCTATAGGCGCGCCGCTGCCGACAGGACGCGCAGCGGTCGGATGAACTCTTGGCCCCGCGCCAGGCACAACGGGCGGCGCGGGTGGTCGCGGCGGCAATGGATTTGGCCTGCCAATCCCCAGTGATTGCGTTGGTCTCGTTGCTGAAGCGGCGGGCCTGACGCCCGAAGTTGCTGACGTGCCAGGTCTCGCTGGTGCGCCCGGTGCCGCGGGTCTCGCTGCAACGGATCCCGGCGTTGGCGCTTTCGTTGCCGCAGCGCCCGAAGCCGCGGGCCTGGCTGCGACGACTCCCGGCGCTGCAGGTTTCGCTGGGGCAACAGCCGCCGCAGGTTTCGCTTGCGCGGCAGCCGGAGCCACCGGTGATTTCGCGGCGGGTACGGCCGCGGGCGGAGCGGCGGCTGGAACGGTAGCAGGAACCGCGGCGGTTTTTGCCGCAGGCGTTGGCGGCAGTGTCGCGGCAGGTGCGG
>JBAQYV010000107.1:0-10673 GCA_049790315.1 Candidatus Acidiferrales bacterium
GCTGCCTGGAACGTTTCGGGCGAATTTCCCACGACGATGTCGACGTTCGCCGCGGCAAGGCTGCGCTGCAGCATGGCGACTTGCTGATTATTTGGCTCGGCCAGGACGAGGATGGTGTCGTTGGGCAGTTAAGTGGAATCGCTCTCAGCGGAGCGATCGCTCGTGCGCGGCGTGGGCGTCGATCCACTGCGCGGACCATTACACCACAAGCAGCGCGAAGAGTCTCCGCTCGAAACGGGGCGTACGGCGTTTCGCAAATCGATTTACAGGTTTTGTCTTATACGTTTCGATCGCCGGCCCCACACATAATCCGGCTGACGCATTAGAAGGATAAGCGAAGCCGCGCGGAGCATTTGCGCGAGCAACAAGAAATGTCTCGAAGGAGGATGGCCATGATCAAGAAAACCAGCGCTGGTTACAAAGTGATGAGCGAAAAGGGAAAGAACCTCGGCGGACCGTACAAATCGAAGGCCGCGGCGGAAAAGCGGCTACGGCAAGTTGAGTTCTTCAAGCACAGAGGCGGTAAGTAAGCAAGTAAGTACAACCGCGGAGCGCGGGCGAAAATTTCCCGGGGGGCGTGGCGTCGAAAATTAGCGGTCTAGTTGGATATCCGCGCACCCGGTGGTGAAAATCGACGTCATGGGTCAACCGTCTTACGCACAGCCGCAAGAGACAGGCCGCCGGGTGCGAATCCTTATTGCGGACGACCATCCTGAAATACGAAAGGCCGTCCGCTATATGTTGGGGGACCAGTCGCGCTTTGAAGTATGCGGCGAGGCGACGGACGGTGCTGAGGCCGTTCAGGCGGCGAAGCTGCTAAAGCCGGATGTGGTCGTGTTGGATGTGACGATGCCGGTGCTGAACGGATTCGAGGTAGCGCGCGAGATCAGATCGACTTTGCCGGAAACGGCGATCGTAATATTGTCGGGGAACGCCGATAAAGTTTTCATAGAGCAAGCCAAGAAAATTGGCATTCGGTGTTACGTGGCGAAAACTAAAGCGGGGGAATCGCTCGTAAAAGCAATTGACGCCGCCGTGCAGGGTGGCGAATTCGTCGTCGTGGATTAGCGCTGGCAGATCGCGCTGAGGGCGACGCTGGTCCTTCACACATTCGCGGAAAAGATTATGAACAGGCACGATTCATTGCCAAGCGGCGATGTTCCTGAACGACGCGAAGAGCCAGGTCCCGAGCCGGCTCAGCCCGACCAACCAGTGCCTCAGCCGCCGCAACCGGAGATCCCTCCGAAAGGGCCGGACGACCCTCATCTTCCGCCCCGCGACCCGTCGTCTGCGCCCGGGCCTGCCGATCCCTCCGATCCACCAGCTACGCCGTGGAAGATGCGCAGCAGCGCCTTGTGGCGCTCCGCGGTGAATTAGTCCCAAAAACACGCAAAAACCAAGCCGGTACCGGGTCCCCTGTACCATTGATATTCAGTGTGCGCCGGAGAGAGAATGGGGGCGAGTTGAAGCTTGCTCGGGAAACATTTTCGCGCAGGCCGGTGTCTAATACTTAGGAGCGTTCGGCAGCGCAGTCGCTGTTTCGAGCGTTTTTAAGTCAAGTCAATCGGCGGTTGCACTGCGCGCGAGCCCGGTGCTTTAATCGAGCAAGGCCCGTAATCGGCAGCTGCGTTGGCTGCGCCGGCGGGCAGAAGGCGGCAAGCGTGTCGGACTTGGCGCACGTTCTTTCCTGGCCGCAGGACGAAGCCGACCTGGTGACCGAGCTGCAAAGCGGCTCGGAGTCGGCGTTCGACTGGTTGGTCACGCACTATCACGGCCCCGTGTATGGGCTGATCGCTGGACTTGTGGGCGATACGGCCGAGGCCGCGGATATCGCCCAGGAAGTTTTTCTGAAGGCTTTTCGCGGACTGGGGCATTTTCGCCAGGGCAGTTCGCTGCGCACTTGGTTGTACCGGATCGCGGTGCGCGAAGCGCTGAACGCGCGGCGCTGGTGGTGGCGGCATCATCGGCATCAGACTTCTCTTGAAGTGGAATGCCAAGACCGTCCGCATACGATAGAGATCGCGGACCCGGCCGAATCGCCGCTCGATCTGGCCGAAAGCAGCGAGACGCGACAGATGGTGTGGAGCGGCTTGCGTCAGATCCCGGCGGTTTTTCGCGGCGCGGTGATATTGCGCGATCTGGAAGGTTTGAGCTACGAAGAGGTGGCTGAAGTGCTGGATGTTTCTGTGGGCACGGTGAAGTCGCGAATCTTGCGCGGGCGTCAGGCGCTGCGCGAAGTTCTTGCGCCGTTGATCGAGCGCTCGCGGGAAGCCGCGGCGGCGCGGGCGGAGCGCCGGGCGCGTCCGAGGATTTCGTGCTCAGGAGTCGCCCATCGCCAGCCGATTGAAGCCCTGCGCTCCGCGCAGCCGATTAAGGCACTGCGCTCCGCGCAGCCGATTGAGGCACTGCGCTCCGCGCAGGCCGGCGGAGGTGGCCAATGAACTGCGCCGAAGTGCAAAGCCTTTTGGCGGGCTATCTCGATGGTGCTTGGCCCGCATCGCGCGCCAACGATCACGGCCGCGTGAGCCATCACTTGGAATTGTGCGCCGGTTGCCGCGAAGAATTGGAACGCTATCGCCAGCTTTCAGCGCTGATGGCGCGCGTGGAACGCCCTGCACCGCCGGCGGATTTGGCGGCGAGCATTCGGGTGCGGTTGAACGAATCGCGGACCAAATCCAGCCGGGCAGGGGCGGCCGTCGCCGCGGGACTCTTCACCGCGACCGCGGTAACCCTCCGCCGCTGGCGCGATCATATTGAGATCATGGCGAAGAATATACTCGAGCCTCTGGCTCTGCCGGTTACGGGCGGTCTGGCTGTGGCGCTGACCGTCTTCGCGATCGTGGGTCAGGTGCTTGGTTTGGGCGCGCCTTTGCGCGCCGTAACCAACGATTCTCCCACCGACCTGTTGCAACCGGCGCGGCTTGAATCGCTCGCGTCGTTTCCGATGACGGGGATCGAAGAAGCGAGCCACGGAACTACCCACGTGCTGCTCGTGGAAGCCACGGTGAATGCCGAAGGCCAAGCGGCGAGCTATCGAATTCTTTCGGGTCCCACGAACCAAGCTCTGCAGCGGGAACTCGATCAAGTGATGATGTTCTCGCGCTTCCGCCCGGAATTGAATTTCGGCCGGCCCACCGGCGGCGGCCACGTCGTGTTGAGCTTCAGCGAATTCCGAGTTCACGGATAACGCGCGCCGCGCGATTTTTCCCGCTGCGTGACTCTCCAGGCAATTTGACTGCTCAGGCGCGCACCATGCGAGTGTGCTAACCTGCCCGCATGTCGTACAGGTATCGCGTCGCGCTCGTCGGCGATTACGATCCTTTCGTGATCGCGCACCAGGCAATTCCCGAAGCACTTAGATTGTCGGTTGACGCGGCGCACTCGGTCGAAGGTGTGTGGATTCGTACCGATTCGATCTCCGATACACAGGCCCAGCTCCGCGATTTCGATGGAATTTGGTGCGTGCCGGCGAGTCCTTACGCAAGTATGGAGGGCGCGCTGGAAGCCATTCGATTTGCGCGAGAATCGGGACGTCCTTTCCTCGGAACATGCGGCGGTTTTCAACACGCCATCATTGAATATGCCAGGAACGTTTGCGGCCTGCGGAAAGCAGACCACGCCGAGACAAATCCTGGCGGTTCGGACCTTGTGATTTGCTTGCTGGCATGCGCCTTGGTGGAACGGAGCCAGGAGATCGTGCTCGATGGGGGATTAGTGCAAAAGGCATACGGAGCAACACGAATCACCGAAAGCTATCATTGCAGCTACGGCCTCAACCGGGAGCACGAGTCCATCTTGTTAAAGGACGAACTTCGTGCGACCGCGCATGATCTCTCAGGAGAAGTTCGTGCGGTCGAGTTATCCTCGCATCCATTTTTTGTGGCGACTCTCTTCCAGCACGAAAGAAGGGCGTTGCGCGGCGAGGCCCCGCCTCTTGTCAAATCCTTTCTGGCTTCTTTTTCTCACTAGATCGCGTCCAATTGATTTGTGTTTATGAGCCCGGTGGCTTGTCCGCTCGGAGCGTCCCACTATCGCTTCGGCACTTTTCTTGACTGGCGGTGACGGGGCTTGTAAAGTGACACTCCGGGCGTGGACACCGCAGGAATTTGATCGTCCCCACCAGACAAGTGCAGGCTCCCGATAGAGCTTGCCAGAACCGGATGCAACTCACCTCCAAAACGCTCACGTTGATCGTGGCTCTATGCCTGGCTGCGGCGAGCGCCGCCGCGGTTCCGCAGGCTCCTGCCGCGGCACCGCCGTCTGCAACGCAATCTCCTGAGCCGCAAGTTCCGGTTGTTGATCAGGGGCCCGGTTTCATTCAAAGGTCTGGCGCGCCCGCGAAGGGTCCGGTGACCATCGAGCCGAGCGTGCAACTTTTTGCGACGATGTGCGCTCTGGATGCGGCGGGTTTCGATCCTGAAGGCGGCGGGACTCCGGCTCGGATGCGGCTTCGTGCGCAAATGGAAAGTTTGCACGGACCGGCCGTGGACGCCTTGCGGAAATTTTACGGCGATCATATTCTGGCCGATCCCGGCGCCACGCTTTCGCGCTACGTGATCTACGCCCTCGTGATGGGACCGCCGCCGGAATTCGACATTCAGGTGCACCGCGAAGACGTTTCGCCGGATGCTTTGGCGCTGGAAGGTTTCGGCGAGGTGCTTTCAAATTTTTATGCCGAAGCCCATATCGAAGACATCTGGCACCAGTTGGAGCCGCAGTATGACGCCGCCGCGGCGAACATTTCCGGGCCCATATCGAACATCGTCTACGTAACGGGCGGCTACCTTCGCGAAGTGATCAACCCCGCCAGCCCGCAAACGTTCACGGTGTACGTTGAGCCGCTGGTCGGCAAGCACTCGAATTTCCTGAATCTGGGCGATGAATATGCTTTCATTGTCGATCCCGGACGTGATTTGCCGACGGTTGAAATACGCCACGCCTTCCTGCATTTCTTTCTGGATCCGCTGGCGTATCGCTTCCACAACACGATCGTGGGCGACGCCCGATTGCTGAACTTTGCCGTTCGCGCGCCGCGTCTGCCGGTGGAATATCGCGACGATTTTACTTCGTATTTCACGGAATGCTTGGTTCGCGCGGTCGAATTGCGTCTGGACAAGCCGACGGATCTCGAAGCCCGGTTGAACGGCGAAGACGAAGACGGATATGTGATGGTGCGTCCCTTGGTGGCGCAATTGATGAAGTTTGAAAAATCCGCGCCGCCGATGAATCTCTATTATCCTGAGTTGGCGCGCGGAATCGATGTGGGCGCGGAAGCGCAGCGTCTGGCGAACGTAAAGTTCGCCCCGCGCACGGAAGATTTGCCGCAGCCGCATGTCGCGGTGGGCTACGCCGACAATGCGGACTTGACCGAAGGCGATCAAGACATTGCGCTCAACAGCGCGGACGCCGCGGCCGCTGCCTTCGAGCGCGTTCTGGTCCGGCATCCGGCTGAGGCGCGAGCCGTGTTTGGATTGGCCGTGGCTTCTCTGATGCAAAATAATCCTGGCCGCGCGCAGGAACTCTTCGAGCAAGTGATCGCTGCCGGTGCGGCTGTGGGTACGGGCGCGGCGCAGTCGGCGGGAGGCGATTTGGACCGGCCTGACGCGCGAATGCTTTCCTGGTCGCACGTGTATCTAGGCCGGTTGTATGATGTGCAGGGAAATCGGGACCAAGCCGTTGCTGAATACCGCGCGGCGCTCTCGGTTGCAGGCGCGCCCGACGCAGCCAAAGCGGCCGCACAAAAGGGCGTGGACCAAGGTTTCGCGGCACCGAAGCGCGCAGACAGTCCGGGGAACCCGCAGCCGTAAGCAGCGTGTCTCCGAAGAAGCGCGCACCTTCCAAAGGAGTAAGGACTCATGACACGGAAACTGTTAAACGCAAGTGGCACGGTGCTGGTGGCGTTGCTGTGTGTGGCCACTGGCCGAGCTCAGATGAATCAGACTCCCGCTCCAAGCACACCGCAGACGCCATCGCAAGCTCCGTCGCAGGCACCCCCATCGGGACAACTCCCATCGGGACAATTGCCGGGCGCAAGCCAAACGCCCTCCACTCCGGCGACCCCGGCGGTGAACAAAGCCGAGGATGATGACTATAAGGCGTTTCTCGCGTCACACGGCCCCGGCGATCCGACCAAGGAAATTCAGTTGGGCGAGGCCTTCGTCGCGAAATATCCCACCGGCCGCTACACCGCGAGCGTCTACTCGGCTTTGGCTATCGCTTATCTGTCGAATGGCGACAGCGACAAGATGATCGCCGCGGCCCAGAAAGCCATCGATCTGGACCCCGACAACGTGGATGCGCTGTCGCTTACCGTGTGGGCCATGGCCCGCAAGGTCAATCCAAATGAACCGGGCGCAAACGAAGAATTTTTGAAGCTTCAAAATTACGCGCACCATGCGATCTCGCTCGTTTCCACAATGCCGAAACCCGCGACACTTGATGACGCGCAGTTCACCGCGGCGAAAAACGACAATCTATCGATGTGCCACAGCGGGTTGGGCCTGATCGATTACAAAACCGGCAAGTACGCCGAGGCCGTTGCCGATCTGACGCAGGCCGTGCAACTGGCCAATACGCCCGACCCCGTCGATTACTTCCTCCTGGGCCACGCGTATGACATGGTGAACCGCTATCAGGACGCGATGACGGCGTTCATGAAGTGCTCCGACGAAGGTCCGATGCAGGATCGCTGCAAGGCCGGCTTGGACGACGCGAAGAAAAAGGCGTTATTGGCGCCGGCCCCGGCGGCTCCCGCACCGGCTCCTGCTCCGTCAGCCGCGCCTGCTCCCTCAACGCCGCCGCATCCGTGAGCGTGTGACCTTGCGATGGCGGCAGCTGATTTCGCTCGATTGGAAACGGACCTCGGCCACACATTCGCCGATCGGAATCTGATCGATCGCGCGCTGACGCACCGGTCAGTCGGGCCCGAGCCGGGAGCCGCCGCCGCATCCGGAGATAACGAACAACTCGAGTTTCTGGGCGATTCGATTCTGGGAATGCTCGTAAGCGAAGAGCTGTTGCGCGCATTCCCCGCGTGGAGCGAAGGCCAGCTTTCAAAAAGCCGCGCGCGTCTGGTGAATGAATCCTCGCTTGCGGCCGTGGCCCGGCAAATCGACCTCGGCCGATATCTTCGGCTGGGTCGCGGCGAAGAGAAAACCGGCGGCCGCGAAAAGCCCGCTCTCTTAGCCGATGCGCTCGAGGCCGTGGTGGCCGCTTTGTATCTCGATGGCGGCCTTGCCGCGGCGAGGGAATTTGTTCGCCGCGCGCTCGTGGCCGGCGCGCTTGAGGCCGAGGCCGTCAGCCCCGGACGCTCCGATCACAAGTCAGCTTTGCAGGAATTGCTTCAATCCGATGGTCGCGGCCCGGCGGAATACCGTGTTGTCGAAGAGTCCGGCCCCGATCACCGAAAAATATTTCTGATCGAGGTACGCGCGTCCGGCGTCACCGCGACGGGCACTGGCAGAACCAAGAAGGAAGCCGAGCAGGACGCCGCGCGCGCCGTGCTCGAGCGATTGGGGCCGGTTGACGGGGAGGAATAAATCTACGATGGCCGGCAATATCGAACCATCTCCTCCAGCGCATCGCGGCCGCCACGTCACGCACGCGCGAGGCACCGCGCGCGAGTACCTCGAAACGCTGGTCGTAACCGTTATTCTGGCGCTCTTCGCAACAACGTTCATTGTTCAGGCATTCAAGATTCCCACGCGATCCATGGAGCCGACGTTGTTGGTTGGCGATCATCTGCTGGTCGACAAATTTATTTTTGGCGGCCGCGGGCATTGGTACGATCGTTTGCTTCCGTACCGCGAAGTCCGGCGCGGCGACGTGATCGTTTTTCCGTATCCCTACGGCGATCATCCGTATTACGTGAAGCGCGCCATCGGGCTGCCGGGTGATCGGCTGAAGATCGTGAATCAAACTGTGTACATCAACGGCGCGCCTCTGAAAGAAAACTACGCGTTTCACGATCCCAGGCTGCAGCCGGACTCTTTTGGCGCGAATTTCCCCCCGCGCGATATCGAAGACTTCGATCCGGAGATGCGTCCGGAATGGGCCGCGCAGATTTTAAGTTTCATTCACAATGGCGAGCTGGTGATCCCGCCGGGCCAATACTTCGCCATGGGCGACAATCGCGACAATAGCGAGGATAGCCGCTACTGGGGATTTGTCGATCGTGAAGCCATCATCGGCCGGCCCATCGTCATATACTGGTCGGTGCGATCCGCGGAGGCGGACTATGAGAGCCGCGGTGTCGTCGGGCATTTGGCGGATTTGCTGGATGCGCTGATACATTTGCCCGCGCGCACGCGCGGTGACCGGATCTTGCGTCTGGTGCACTAAGCGCCGGCGCGAAAACGACGCACGAAAGGGAATTGGCACAGCCACGATGCCTGAAACAGCCGAAGTCACCGAGAGCGGACCTGCCGCGCGCCCCGCAAAGCGCGGCGAAACGACGCTGCGCGAATATGCCGAATCGCTGTTGGTCACGGTGATTCTCGCGCTGTTCGGCACCACGTTCGTCGTGCAGGCCTTCAAGATTCCGTCGGCTTCCATGGAGCCGACGCTGCTTGTGGGCGATCACGTTCTCGTGAACAAGTTTATCTTCGAGGGGCGCGGCCAGTGGTATGCGCGCTTTCTTCCGTATCGTGACATTCGCCGCGGCGACATCATCGTTTTCCATTATCCGTACGATGACAATCCGCACTACGTAAAGCGCGTCATCGGACTTCCCGGCGATCACATCAAAATGGTGGATGAACAGGTCTACGTCAACGATGTGCCGCTGAAAGAACCCTACGCCATTCATAGTGCCGACGCGCCGTTTGAACCTTTTGGCCAGAATTATCCGCCCACCGATGCATCCGGTCTTGACCCTTCCATGCGCCCCGAATGGGCCGCGCAAATCCTGAACTACGTGCATGACGGCGAGCTCGTCGTGCCGCCCGGAAAATATTTCGCCATGGGCGACAATCGCGACGACAGCTCCGACAGCCGCTACTGGGGATTCGTTGATCGCGAGGCCATCATGGGCCGCCCGGTAATCATTTATTGGTCCGTGAATTCGCCCGAATCGGCATACGCCGACGACGGCATGGGCGCGGCCTTATACGACATGGTCGATTCGCTCGTGCACATTTTTTCGCGCACGCGCGGCTCCCGCATGTTCCACGAAGTTCATTAGTGGCGAAGCCGCCGCCGCGGCCACAGCCGCCACCGCGCTTGCGCCGGCGCGCGCGCTGACACAAGACGCGCTGCTTTTCTTTCCCATCGCGATTTGCCACAATTCGTTTCCGCCTCATGCTTCGCAAGCGCTGGTTCCGGTGGGCCGTGATTCTCGCGGCCATTCTGCTTATCGCAAGCGAAGGGTTCTCCCTCCTGCTGCGTACCGCCGCGTCGCGCCGCTACCTTACGGCGCGCCTGGAATCGAGTTTCGGCCGCCCGGTCGAAGTGCGCGCCTTCAGCTTCAGCCTGCTCGATGGGCCGCGTATCGAAGCGCTTGACGTCAGCGTCGCCGAGGACCAGCGCTTCGGCCACGAATATTTTCTTCGCGCCGAGCAATTGACGGCCGGCCCTCGCTGGACCGCGCTGCTTTCCGGCAACTTCGAGTTCGGAACGCTTTCCTTCGACCGGCCCACTCTAAATCTGGTTCGCTTGTCCGACGGCCACTGGAATCTCGAAAGCTGGCTGCCGGCGCCCGCTGCTCCCGGTACGCCCGGCAATCGAGCCATCGGCGGCGCTATGCGCTCCGCGCTCCGTTTCCATCTTTCGCGCATCGAGGTCGATGACGGACGCGTCAATTTCAAGCAGGATCAGGATGTCCGCGCCTTCGCTCTTGACGACGTCACCGGCGATCTCGATCAGGAAAATTCCGGCGGGTGGCAACTCGATTTCGAGGCTCGACCGATGCGCCCTGGCGTTGCGCAGCCGCAATCCGGAATGGTGCGGATTCGCGGTCTTGTCGGCGGTACATCTTCGCGGTTGCAGCCGGCCGATTTGGATGTCTCCCTCTGGGGCGCGTCCCTCGAAGATGCTTTGCGTTTGGCGCGCGGCCAGGATTTCGGAATTCGCGGTGCGCTCTCGGCCGATCTTCACGCCAGCATTCAGCCGCCCGCGCCCGGCGCCCTCGCCGCTTCTTCGATTGCCGTGCCCACCGAATGGAATCTTTCCGGCGTGGTGCGCCTTTCGGGAATCCATCGTTGGGAATTTCCTTCGAAGCCCGGCCAGCCCACGGTCAACGTGATTTTAAATGCGCTGTGGCGCTCCGGCGATTCGCAAGTCGGTCTCACTTCGTTCGCCGTCGAAGCGCCCGGATCGGTGCTGCACGCCAGCGGCGAACTGCTGTGGAATCGCGGCTTTCATCCGCACATTTCGCTCGCGCCGTCGGACATTGCCTACTCCGATTTGCTCGCCTGGTATCGTGCGCTTCGTAGCGGCGTCGATGACGATCTCGCCGTCGAAGGCTGGCTTCGCGCCGAAGGCACGCTCGATGATTGGCCGCCGCGCATTGTCGATGCGTCTCTGGCGAGCGCGGGCGCTCGCATCGTGCCGCGCGCGACGCTACCGCCGCTGCGTTTCGGCCGATGGAACACATCGTTCGAGTCGAGCGCGCTCACTTCGTCGCTCGTCGTCGCGCAGTTTGAGCCGATGCCCGGCGCGCCCGCGACCCCATCTGC
>JBAQYV010000108.1:0-36477 GCA_049790315.1 Candidatus Acidiferrales bacterium
GATTGGGACGCATCATGTTGATGCCTTCGTCAAAGAGCACGCTGTACATCGAATTGCCCGACGTGGTGGTGACGATCGCGTCGTGATAGACAAGGTTGTAAAGCGGCACGGGAATCGCCTTGCCAAACGCGTGCGGCGTGCACGTGTCCACATACGGAATCACCCAGTCGGAGCCGGCTTCCGTGCCGACGATTCCGAGATGTACGCGCGCCCAGATGAATGCGGCGGCGCGGGCGTTCATTCCATCCGTGCGTGTGGCGGGATGCTCGGGGTTGAAATCGCGATCGGGCGGAACGTAGCCGAAAACGTCAAGGCCGGAGCCTTCGGGATGAATCCCGTGCGCGAACATCTGCGCGTAATTGTCGACCATGTTTCCGAGCACGAGCGATGGCGTGATGTAACTCTGCAAGCCGCCGTTCCAATGATCCATCATCGGAATGTAGCCGTCTTTCCAATGCTGGAAGCGGGAACCGGGAAACGTGGTGGAAGGCGTGGTGGTGTCCTGTTCATGCACGGCGAATTGTGGATCCCATGAAGGCGCGTCCGTGTAGTAGTCCCGATACTGATCGTGGAGCATCGGCGTGTAGCCGAGCTGCTCGACGGTGTCCATGAATCGCTTCATGCCATCCCATCCGCCCGCTTGCGGCGCGGGCGGCAGAACGTTGGGATGCTGGCGATCGTAGCCGTAGTACGGCCAGCCGGATAGCGTCACGATCATTTTGTTGAAGCCCTGATCCTTCCAGTATTGCAATCCTTTGGCGATGTCGTCGAACGTGTTCACGCGATAATCGACGTCCATGTGATCGGGGTCGTATTGCCAGGCGTCCGTGCGGATATTGTGCAGCGCTTGCCCGCCGACGTGGCCCGCGCCGATCAGATTCGCGACGAGCGGTTGGCGGGCGATTTTTTCTTTCAGCGAGACGAACAGGCCGCTATCGATCACGTATTGGCGATAGTGCTTGGCGAGCGTGACGTAATTGCCGGTGGGGAAGAAGCACATCCGCACAGTGCGCGGATAGCTGAGCTTTCCAAGTTGATCGCGCCACTGCGGACCGATCACAGTTGGTCCGCCGGCGGGATGTTGGAATTGGTATGCGGCGTCGTCAGGGGTTTCGACGATCACCATCATCGCCGATTTGCCTTTCTCAAAGCCCCACCACGACATCGACCACGATTCGATCAAATGGCTTTCGATCACGCTGGCATCGACCGCGGTGCCATCGCCCGTGAAAATATTGTCGGGCAAAAATTTCGTGGGCCAATTGCGCGGCACAAGCGTGCCCTCGCCATTCGAGAGCACCGTGTAGTCGACGTCGCTCGCGTCCATCGCGGTGGGCCAATCGAGCATGCGGACCGCGGCTTCGTGCTCATTGGCGACGGCCGTCATCACCAAATCTTCGTTCGGATTCTCGAGGCAAATGGTGAGATAGAGAAACAGATCGAGCGGCTGGCCCTTGTAGAGCATGCCATTCTCGTGGAAATCCGAAAGTGTGATTTTGATGCCGGTCTTGTAGCCGGCGTCGTAGGGCGCGATTTCGATATGATGCGCGCTCTTGAGCGCGACGTGAAACAACTCATCGTGCGACGCGATCAGAACATCGTCATCCTGCGACGGTTTCATTTTCCAGGAGACGCCTTCGGCATTCACGCTGACCGCAAGATCGGAGTCGTTCACGACCACTTGATTCTTTTTGCCGGCGATCGTCCAGTGGCCGCCCGAATGCGTCACGGTGACGTCCGCCGCTCCGCGCTGCTCGCGCGTGGGTGGAGGAGATTGCACAGGCGGCTGCTGTGCCGCGGGTTGCTGAGCCGCGGTGGGCGCTGCGGCGCCGTGTGGCTCGGTCTGGGCCGCGGTTGCGGCGGGCGTGACGGCGAAAGTTATGATCGAAAGCGCGGCAAGAGCAAAAAACCAGGCTAGATGGCGTCGCATCGTGTTCTCCTGTGTCGGGGATCTTCTGTGTCAAGCAGGGGCAAAAGCGTCAAGACGGAACACCCACGTTTCGAGCGCAACGAATCGATTTACAACTCCGGCTCGCGCATTCTACGTCTCTTCTGCTCTCAAAACAATAGTTTCAATATATAAAATCAATTAAACAGGATGCGGCGGACCTTGAACCCACGAGTGGAACGATCTGGCATGAGTTCACGCCGGAGCCGGCGGGGGGCAGGGGCCGCCTGGATACGAATATTTGGCCCGAACGCATCTCGGCCGCAAGGTCACCTGCTGGCCGGAACCGGGAGCTTTCATCGACTACATCGATGTTTTTGCTATTGCGGCAACCACATTACGCCGATTTCGGCGTTACGCGATTCCCATGCGTTCCTGTAATTGCTCGAGAGAGGCCTGCTTGGTCTCGGGGAAAAAAAACAGCACGACGAAGAATTGCACCACCATCATGGCGGCGAAAAATACAAATGGGTATGCGCCCGATCGCTGCGCAACGATCGGAAACCCAAACGAAAGCAGCGCATTCATCACCCAGTGCGAGCCCGCGCCAAGGCTCTGGCCCTTACCGCGCACCCGCGTCGGGAAAATCTCGCTGATGTACACCCAAATCACCGCCCCTTGCGAGATGGCGAAGAACGCGATGTAGATCACAAGCAGCCACACCAGATATTGCGCGTGCCGATGCGTGAAGAAAATCGCGGAAACTCCGCCTAAGCACGCGGCGGTGCCCACAGAACCCACCAGCAGCAGCCGCTTGCGGCCGACGCGATCGATCAGCGCCATGGCAAAAAGCGTGGCGGCCAGGTTCATCGCGCCGATCGCGACGGCCTGCAAATTACTGGACACGCGGCTGAATCCCGCGGCGGCGAAAATGTCATTAAGGTAGTACAGAATCGCGTTGATGCCCGTGAGTTGATTGAACACGCCAATGGCAATCGCCAGGAAAATCGGTGTGCCGTATTTCAATTTGCCGCCAATGCGCCGGAAGAGCGGTTCCGTGCGCGTAGTCCGTTCCACTTCGATCGATTCGCGGATCTGGGCGAGCTCGGCGTGTGCGTTCACCGATCCCATCAACTCGAGCACGGCAAGCGCCTCAGCCATTCGATCCTGCGTGGCGAGCCAGCGCGAACTTCGCGGAATGCCAAATAAGAGCAGAAGAAAAAACACGGAAGGGAATGCCGCGACGCCCAGTTGCCATCTCCACTCGATAGCGCCCAGGTGAGCGAGCCCGATCAAATAGTTGGAGAGATATGCGAGCAGCACGCCGACAACGATGTTGATCTGAAACGTCCCAACCAATCTTCCGCGCAATCGCGCCGGCGCAAGCTCAGCGATGTACACGGGCCCCAGAACCGACGACCCTCCAATTCCCAACCCGCCGAGAAATCTCGCGGCAAGAAATGCATGCCAGCTCCAAGCGAAGGCGCAGCCGAGCGAGGAAACCAGATAGAACACGGCCATCCATCGCATCATTTCGCGCGAGCCGAATCTTTGCGCCAGCGAACCGCAACACAGGCAGCCGATCACGGTTCCCCAGAGCGCGATGGAAACCGTGAATCCCAGTTGCGCGGGAGTAAGGGAATAAACGCGGGCGAGCGCGGCAGTAGCGCCCGAAATCACGGCGGTATCGAAACCGAAAAGGAGTCCGCCGAGCGCGCCGACGAAGGTGCTCCGAAGAACGTAGCGGTTTAAGGCCACTAGTTCGGCTCTCGTTTCATGGCGCGGGCTTGGCCGCGGCGCTGGGGGCGGCAGCGTAACGCGCCGGCGAATCCGGAGAAAAAACAATCTTCACTGTCTCAATCGAGTACGGCCCGGTGTGAATCGTCACGCGATTGCCCTCGAGCGGCAGAGGATCGCCCGGCTTCTCGATCAAGTTGGCGCGAAACGCCTGCCGCGCGCCCGCGGGCAAATCTAAAGTGACGTCGGTATCGCGTCCCGCCCATTCATAGAATCGCGCGATAAGCGCGTCGTCGTCTTCGTCCTTCTTGAGAGCGGTAAGCACGACGTTTTCCGGCGCGACGCGCAGGAATGAATGCTGTTTGCCAAGCGCGCCGTCATGGCTCGCCACCTGCGAGACGATTAATTTGTAGTTGAGGTCGTATCCCTGCCGCACGGTATCGGCCTTCCGCCAATCCTGATCGTGCGGATAGAGCGAATACGTGAAGTGATGCCGTCCCTGATCGGCCTGCGGATCCGGATACGTCGGCGATCGCAAAAGCGAAATGCGCAGCACGTTGTCCTTCCCGTCGTAGCCGTACTTGCAATCGTTCAGCAAGCTGAAGCCGTGCGCCGCGTCGCCCAGGTCCGCCCATTGCAGCGCGGGCACCTCGAACATGCTTTGTTCTTGAGGTGTGCGCCGCGTCGTTGGCCGCTCGATCGTGCCGAACGGAATTTCGTACGTCGCCACATCGGAATGCGCGGCGAGCGTGAATCCTGCCTTCAGTAAAATGTGCTGCTCGTGCCAATCGGCATCGGTGACGATGTCCACGCGCGGAATGCCGGCGTAAACCGTGATGTCCTGCACGAACGTTGAGTTCTGGAATTTCTTTGTCACGCGAATCACGGCGCGCAGCGGACCGCGCTCGACGAGCCGCACGCTCTCGGCTTTCGTCAAGTCCCAGTGCACCTTCTCGAAATCGGCGTCGATGTTCCACGCGTCGTATTCTTGCGGCTTGTCGACGAATGTTTGCAGAAGATTTCCGCACGTTCCGGGCACGAGCGCTTCATAGTTGCTCGATTTCAGCACCAAGCTCGTGATGCATCCCGTCTTCGCATCCACACGCACGCGCAAAAACTCATTTTCGAGCACGCCTTCGCTGGCGCGCAGCGTACTCGGAGCGATGCGCGGCTTCGCCGCCGCCACCACACGGAACACTTCGTATCCTAACGAAGGAATTCCACGCGCCAAAAACCGCACGCGAAACGTATTCGTTTCAGGATGCCGCTCGACGATTTCGGAAAGCACCAGACGCCCGGCCGCGTCCAGCACTTCGACGCCCGGCGTCGCGTGCGGCATCTGTACGTTCACTTCCGCCACGTCATTTCTGTCCCAAGCCAGTGGATTCACCGCAAGTACCGCGACGCCAGGCCCGCTTGTATCCGCGTACGCCCCGAGAGTTCCGATCGAATCGCGCAAGCTCTCTTCCGTTACGTGACGCACGTCGGCGTAGTCGCGATCCGCATCCTTATATATGGCGGGAATGCCTGATCCCGCGGCGACGTCGTGAAATTGGTTGAAGAGCACTTTCTTCCACGCGTCGTTCAGTTGTTGCGTGGGGTACGGCGCGCCCGCCAGCGACGCGAGCGACGCGAACTTCTCCGCGTTCAGCAGCAGCTCTTCGCTTTCGCGATTGTGCCTCTTGGTTTCGGCTTGCGTCGTGTAAACGCCTCGGTGGAATTCCAGGTACAGCTCATTCTTCCAAGTCGGCAAATTCAGCGACGGCGCCTCGCGCTCCATGTCCTGAAAAAATCCCAGCGCCGTGCCGTCGAACACGCGCGGAAACGGTTTTGTCGCCTCCATCCATCGCTGGCCCTCCTCGAGCATCGCGCGCGTCGGCCCTCCTCCGTGATCGCCGATTCCGTAGAGGTGCATCATTTCGTTCAGGCCCGGCGTTTTCGATTCCAGGTCCGCGAAATCGCCCGCGATCTTCACGGGAGACATCGTGTTCACATAGCTGTGCGGGAAATACGTCAGCACGCGGCTGCCGTCCGGCGCCTCCCACCAGAACAGGTTGTACGGAAATTTCCAGGTGTCGTTCCACGAAATTTTCTGCGTCACAAAGTAATCCACGCCGGCCTTCTTGTAGATTTGCGGGAGCTGCCAGTTGTAGCCGAACGAATCGGGATTCCATCCCACTCGAACGTCCTTGCCGAACGTGTCGTGAAAATAGCGTTTTCCGATCAGCAGTTGCCGCACCTGCGATTCGCCCGTCGGCATATTCAGATCGGGTTCGTCCCACATTCCGCCCACGATTTCCCAGCGCCCTTCCGCGACCCGCTTTTGAATTTCCGCGAACAGGTCGGGATATTTTTCCTGGAGCCACGCGTCCATCTGTGCCGACGATTGCGTGTAAATGTAGTTCGGATATTCCTGCATCAGTTGCAGCGCCGTGCTGAACGTATTGCGCACCACTTCCATCGCTTCCGAGCTTGGCCACAGCCACGCAAGGTCGATGTGAGAATTTCCGACCGCGCGCACCGAATATTGTTTCAGCACGGGATCCAGCGCGCCCAGGCGAGCGATGGCCGAAGTCAGCGATGCGTCGAAAGTTTTCTGGTCGCCCTTCGTGAGTGCGCTCGCATCCACATCCGCGTTCGCGGACTCAATGATCGCCGCGGCCTCTGTCTTCGTGGGTTGCGTGGCGTCGGAGAAAAAACCCAACAACTCGTGGTCGGCCTCGAGCGCATCCGCCACCGTGCCCGGATCGGGGCGATCCGCGGCCGCGCGAACGGAAATCGTCGCGCTGCGAAAATGGTTCGCCACCGGCATGCACAGCACCTTCACCGCGATCACAATTTTCTGGCCGGGTCGAACGTCGCTGCCGATGGGAATCGGCTCCAGATCCGTACCCATCGCCGCGCGCACGCCATTCACATAAATAATGTTCGGATAACTCCGCGTCGTGTCCGTCGAAAACGAAAATGTGAGCGTCGCACCCGTGAAGTCGTATCCCGCGCCGGCCGCCGGCACATCAATCTCACGTCGAAACCACGCTGCGCCCGATGACCACGAGAAGCCGGCGCCAACCTGCTGCCACGATGAGTCGTCGAGCGCTGGATCTTGCCCTTCCGCAAGGTCGGCGGTGTGGAATCGCCACTGGCCGTCCGGAACCTGAGCGATGCCGCGCAGTAAATCGAGCACCGGATTATCGGCGGGAGGTTGCGGCAACGGATTCTGCGCGCTCGCCCGCGCATTTACGAAGAATAAAATCCCCAGCGCCACACAGATTGTTCCGAAGCGTGTTCGCATCGTTCCCTCCGAGCCAGGCCCAGCGGCACCATCGCCAGGAATCGAATTGCGGCACTTTTATATCACGCCATCGAGCGGAACAATTTCGATATTCTTTCGCGGAGCCGGCGCCCCATCGTCGCGATGGCTGTATTGGCTGCGCGCTCTACTCGGAGCCGGCTGGAACGATGATAGTATCCGCCGATCGGAGTAGTAGACGAGACAATCGATGACGGCAGTGGACACTTTGCATCTCGGCGTAGATATCGGCGGCACGAAGGTGGCCGCCGGCCTCGTGAACTCGTCCGGCGAAATCGTGTTTCGCACCCGCGTGCCGATGAATGCGCGCGGCACTGCGGCGGAGGGATTGGATGCCGTGCAGCGCGCCATCGGTCAAGTGCGTGCCGCCCAGCCTGATCTGGTGTTGGACTTTGTGGGCGTCAGTTCGCCGGGTCCGCTTGATCCCGCGGCTGGCGTCGTTCTCAATCCGCCAAACGTTCCGTGCTGGCGCAATTTCCCACTCGTTCGCGAAATCGAGCGCGTTTCGGGTTTGCGCGCTCGCCTCGATAACGATGCGAACGCCGCCGGCCTGGCCGAAGCGTTCTGGGGAGCGGGCCGCGAGTTCCGCAATGTTTTCTACACCACAATTGGCACCGGTATCGGCACAGGAATTATTTTCGATGGCGAAATCTATCACGGTCGAACGGGCGCCGCCGCCGAAGGCGGCCACATGACGATTGACTACCGAGGCCCGGTCTGCGCATGCGGTAAGCGCGGTTGCATTGAGACTCTCGCGGCAGGACCAGCGATCGCGTCGCGCGCGCGCCAGAAAATCCCGGCCGCCGGTTCGCGCGGCGCGCGGCTGCTCGCGTTGGCAGGCGGCGATCCCGATAGATTGTCCGCGGAAATTGTGGCCGAAGCCTGGCGCGAGGGCGACGCGCTGGCTCGCGAAATTCTCGAAGAAACGTGGGAACTGCTGGCGATCTGGCTCGGCAGCGTTGTGGATCTTTTGGAGCCGGACGTAATCGTCTTCGGCGGAGGCGTTGGAGAACTCGCGAGCCGCGGATTCGATCGCATTCGCGAATCGATGCCGCGGTGGTCGATCAATCCGCGATGCACTGAAATTCCGCTGTTGCCCGCGCGCTACGGAGCCGATGCGGGCATTCCCGGCGCTGCCGCGCTTTGTTTTGCTCCCGGCGTCGGGTCTGATTCGCGCGGCTAGCCGGAACCCGTCCCCGCGCCGTCATTTCTATAGTGCGCCCACAATAAATCCCAACGACGCGGCGAACATCACCGCCGTAGCGGCCCAGCCGACCACCGTGACGTAACGCGGAGCCTTAAACTCTCCCGTGATTTTCGGATTCGACGACATCAGCATCAGCATGATCATCAGCGGGACGGCGACGACGCCGTTGATCACGGCCGACAAGAAGAGCGCTCGGATGGGATTCATCCCCAAGAAATTCAATGAAATGCCGATCAGCATAGCGGCGGCCAGCACAGCGTAGAATTTCGGCGCCTTACGCGGCTTGCTTTCAAGACTGTGCCGCCACTGGAATGCTTCCGCCACGGCGTAAGCGGCTGACCCAGCCAGAACGGGAACCGCAAGCAGTCCCGTTCCGATAATTCCCAGGGCAAACAGAAGAAACGCGAAGTGTCCCGCGAGTGGCCGCAGCGCTTTGGCGGCGTCCGCGGCGGTATTGATGTTGCTGCTTGCGGCCGAAGTGTGCAGCGTGATTGCGGTCGTGAGAATAATGAAGAACGCCACCATGTTCGAGAATGCCATGCCGACTCGCGTGTCGATCGCGATGCGATGGAATTGCGCGCGCGCCTGAGACGGCTTTTTTGTCAGTGGTTCATCGCCCTTTTTGAGGCGTTCGTCCTCCGCTTCTTCCGAAGCCTGCCAGAAAAAAAGATACGGGCTGATCGTCGTGCCCAGAACCGCGACAAGCGCCATCCAGTACGCAGCCGTCCAGGAAATTGAAGGAACGACGGTCGCGCGAAACGCGGCAAGCCACGGAACGTGGACAACAAACGCCGTCGCTACATAAGCAAACAGCGCCAGGGTCAAGCCCTTCAAGAAACGAACATACTTTTTGTACGGCACGAAAATCTGCAACAGCAGAGAGGCGAATCCGAACGCCAGCGCATACGCGTTCAACGATCCGCCGAATACCAATTGTGCCGCGGCGCCCATGGCGCTAACGTCGGCGCCCAGATTGAAAATGTTGGCGACGCAGAGCAGGAATATCAGTCCGTACAGCAAAGGCTTCGGATAATTCTTGCGAATATTTTCCGCGACGCCCTCGCCAGTGATGCGCCCCAGGCGCGCGCAGATTTCCTGGATCGCGGACATCAGGGGAAAAGAAAACAGCATGGTCCACAACATGCCCATGCCGAATTGCGCGCCCACTTGCGAGTACGTCGCGATTCCGCTTGGATCGTCGTCGGCGGCGCCGGTAATTAATCCCGGGCCCAGACGGCGGAGAAAACTGACGTGACGCGTGTGCGTAACGGAAGCGTGGCCGGCGGTCTTCGAGTTTGAGGCGGGCTTCGACATCCGGTTGACGAGCAATATCCTCCGCGCAATCGTTTGATGCAATGCGCTCCGCGAAGTTCGGCATTATTCTCGGCGCGGCCTGGTTTCGGAACTCCCGCTCTGCGCCCGTCGCGCCCGTCGAAACCTCGCGTCGCGCTCAATCTCCCGACGGCGCCATCGGCTCGCCGGTCGCGCAGATCGCATCGCCGATCCGCGCGACGCGGCGTGTGGGCGCGGACACAAGTGTCATCGGGCGAACACAACTAGTTAGTGACCGAGCCGCCCGAAGTCCGCCGCCGGCCGGTGCTTTCCATTGGCATTCCGCTTGCATCCTGGAACGTTTGGAGAGATTGTGGTGCCCAGTCAGGGCATGAATTTGGCGCCCGTTCTTCACTTTTTTCTCAATTTCCGGCAGCGGTTTGATTTTCTACCAAGCGATGCATACACGCGCGGCAAAGCTTAGCTTCATTGCGGGCGGAATCGCCGTCCTGGCGCTCGCGGCGTTGGCCAGCGCCGGATACGCGCCTTTCGCGTCGCGCGAAAACGCCGCGAAGGTCGCCGCGTCCAAGATACCCGCGCGCTCAGTCACGCCCGAAGCATCGTTCAGCCGGCAGGATAGGTTTGCCGATGGGACGCCGGACTTTCTGCGCCTTGATTCGCCTTCGGATCAAGAGGCGTTTCGCCGATGGTTCACTCTGATTGCGGAATATCAAGCGCTGCGTCCGGCGGCGGACGTGCCGGGTGAGATTGACGATTGCGCGGCGCTGCTGCGCTATTCATATCGCAACGCGTTACGCGAGCACGATGCGGCCTGGGTTCGCGAAAATGGAATCGTGCCGCCGTCGGCGCTGCCTTCGATTGAAAAGTATCGCTATCCCATCACGCCGCTCGGAGCCGGCCTGTTTCGCGTGCGGCCCGGCCCGTTTGACCCGGACGATGTGAGAAACGGCGCGTTCGCGGAATTCGCCGATGCCAAAACGCTGAAAGATTTCAACGCGCATTTTCTTTCGCGCGATGTGCGCGTGGCGCGCCCCGGCGACATTCTGTTTTTTCGACAGCTCGAGCAGAATTCGCCGTTTCACTCGATGATCTTCGTCGGGCGCAGCCAGTGGTTGGTTGGCAACGGTCCCCAACGTGCTTCTCCCGGCAGCGGAGCTGACGATTTCCTCGTGTACAACACCGGCCCGATCGGCAAAGCTCGCGGCGAAATGCGCCGTATGCGTTTAGCGGAGCTTCTGCGGTATCCTTCGCCGCGCTGGCGGCCGCTGCCCGGCAACAGCAATTTTCTGGGAGTGTATCGGTGGAACATTTTAAGAGGGACGGACTGATGCGCCGCGTCCAATCGCGCCCTAAATTGACGCGCGTGAACTTGCTGCGTTCGGCTACCAATCGCTCAGCGCCATCGCGCTGGAATTTGGCGCGCTGCGCCGGGTTGGGCCGCAGGGCGATGCTTCTCCTCTCCCTGGTTTTTCTCGTCGGAATCGTACCCGCGGGCGTGCGCGGAGCGGACGATGGTTATTTTTCAATCTCGACAAGCAAAACGTTTCTGCCCGGTGAACAAATCGGAATCCGTTTATATGCATCGGGCGTGGACGCGTTGGAATTTCGCGTTTACAAAATCAAAGATCCCGTGGCGTTTTTCGAGCGCCTCGACGATCCGCATCAGTTCGGCCACGTTTCCGAACAAGAGCAGATCGAAGAGCCGAGCTGGCTGGAACGCTTCTACGATTGGAAACAAGATTTGTGGGGCGATATTCGCGATTTCTTCCGCATGCAATTTTCGTGGCGTTCCCGCGCCACGATTCGCGCCGGAGAGCTGCGCGCGAGCGGAACAAAAATCGGAAGCGCCGCGGTCTTCGCGCAGGCGCCGGTGCTGAATAGCTCGCAACTGGTTGCGCGCTGGCGGCAAGCTCTTCCGCCGCGATTTATTTCCGAAACGCAGATCGTTCCTGTGAGCTCGCTGCCGAAAGGCGTCTATTTGGTGGAAGCGACGGATGGAACTCTGCGCGCCTACACCATCGTGATTGTCAGCGACCTTGGCGTGATCACGAAAGCCGCGCCGGGCCAGGTGTTGGCGTTCGCGGCGGATCGGCAGAGCGGCGCGCCGGTCGCGGGCACGGACGTGCGTTTGTGGACCGACAAAAAAGAAGACGCTCATGTGCAGACTGACGCAAACGGATTGGCGCAAACTACGCTGCCGGAAGGCCAGTACAACGACGTCCGCGTCGTCGCGGTTCACGGAGACGATACGGCGGTCGTGATGCCGTATTCCTACAACCTCAGCAGCGATCCCACTCAGGATTGGACGGGGTACGTGTACACCGATCGGCCGGTCTATCGGCCCGGCGACATCACGCACTTCAAAACAATTCTGCGATTGCGCAGTGGCGAGCAATACAAAGTTCCGGCCGGGGAAAGCGTGCAGGTGCAGATCGAAGATCCATCGAGCAAGGTCGTGCTTCAGACCAACTACGCGGTGTCGTCGTTCGGCACGCTGCATGGCGATCTCACTCTGCCGGTTACCGCGGCACTCGGTTATTACTCGATCGCGATCAGCAGCGCGAGCGGCGCGCAGTATCCCATTTCCGGCGGATTTTATGTCGAGGATTACAAGAAGCCTGAGTACAGCGTGAAGGTCACGCCTTCGGCTCCGCGCGTCTTGCAGGGAGGCTCGATCGAAGCCACGATCGAAGCGGATTATTATTATGGCGAACCTGTTGCGGGCGCCGCGGTCACATACGTCGTTCACACTTCCACATATTATTCGCCGTTTATAGATCGGGACGACGACGATTCCGATGCGGATGCGTCGCAGGCGGACTCGGCCGACGATAGTGCGGACAGCGACGATGAAGACTACGGCGGCGATGAAATTTCCGAACAGAAAGGGCAACTCAACGCGACCGGAAAGTTGCAGATAAAAATTCCAACCGGTGTGGAGAAGTCCCATAGCGATGTCGTGTACAGGGTCGAAGCGCGCGTCACCGACGCCGCCAACCGCGAAATCGATGGACACAACAGCGTCATCGCGACGTATGGAAGTTTTCAAGTGGGCATTTCGCCGGCGAGCTATGTGTATAAGGTGGGCGACAATATCAACGCGACCGCGGTCGCGAAGGATTACGACGGGCAACCGATCCAAACGGCGATTCACGTCGAGCTCGTGAAGCAGGATTACACGATGACGCCGCCGCAGCGCAGCGTGATTGTTGCGGCGCAGGATGTGCAAACTGGCGTCGATGGCACGGCGCCGGTTAGCTTCACGGCGAAAAATCCGGGGGACTTCATACTCCATGTAACAGCGCGGACCCCAGAAAATCGCACAGTCGCCGGCGATTCGTGGCTTTGGGTCACCAGCGACGCCGAGAATTGGTGGGGTGGAAATGGCCAGAGTTTCCAGATAATTCCTGACAAAAAATCCTACGTTGTCGGCGACACGGCTCACCTGGTGGTGCTGACGGGCCAGCCGGAAAGCTACATGTTGGTGACGACGGAAGCGCGAACGATCCAAAGCCAGAAGATTGTCCACGCGACGTCGTCGTCGGTGACTGTCGATGTGCCGATCACGAGCGATCAGCAGCCAAACGTTTACGTCGCGATCGCGTTTTTCCGCAACAACGTCTTGTTTCAAACCACCAAGAATGTGAAAGTGCCCGCGATCCAGCAGAAATTGCAAATCACGATCCAGCCCTCGGCCACGCAGTTTGAGCCGGGCCAGAAAGCCACGTACACGATTGAAGCGCGCGACGCGAACGGCAAACCTGTTTCGGGCGAATTTAGTCTCGGCATCGTCGATGAGGCAATTTACGCGATTCACCCCGACGCCAGCGGAGACATCAGCAACGCATTTTTCGGCCCTGTCTATGACAACGTTTCGACGGATTCGTCGCTCAATTTCTATTTCAGCGGAGAGGCCGGCGCGAAAGAAATGTTCCTGGCGTACAGCAACGCCAACAAGTCGCGCCCGCTCGCGCAATTGAAACCGACACAGACGCTCGTCCAGCCGAAGGTGCGCAAAGTTTTTCCCGACACCGCGCTGTGGACAGCGAATCTCGATACCGATTCGGCAGGAAAGGCGATAGCGCAGCTTGCGTTTCCGGATTCGCTGACGAGTTGGCGCGCCACGGTGCGCGGAGTCACGGTCGATACAAAAGTCGGCAGCGCGATCGACAACGTGATCGTGCGCAAGAATTTGATCGTGCGGCTTGCGGCGCCGCGATTCTTCCGGCAGGGCGATGAAGTCGTCGTGTCCGCGATCGTAGACAATTACTTGCCCACGGCGAAAATGGCGCAGGTTTCGCTCGACGTGAAAGGCCTGGATGTGCTGAGCGGCGCGACGGCGCAAGTGCAAGTCGCGAGCAACGGTGAAGCGAAAATCGATTGGAGAGTGCGCGCGCAATCGGTTCCATCCGCGGACATTGTCGCCAAGGCGTTGACCGATCAGGAATCCGACGCCATGGAACTTACGCTGCCGATTCTGCCGGTGGGCGTGAAGCAGACCGACGCAAAATCCGGCTCGCTCGCCGCCGCTGATCAGGATGAAACTACCACGGTCACGTTGCCAGGCGATCCGGCGCGGGCCGCGCCGGCGCTGGACATTACGTTGAGTCCATCGATTGCCGGCAGTATTTTTTCGGCGCTCGATTATTTGACGAGCTATCCGTATGGTTGCACCGAACAGACGATGTCGAGTTTTCTGCCGAATATCGTGGTGGCGCGGGCGATGAAAGATTTGCAATTGAAAACAAGCGTGGACACGCCGGCGCTTGAACAGAAAATCCAAGCGGGGATGGCTCGCTTGAAAGATTTCCAGCACGACGACGGCGGATGGGGATGGTGGAAAGACGACGACAGCCTGGTGTTCATGACGGCGTACGTCGTGAGCGGATACGGCCAATCGCACGCCGCGGGATACGATGTGGATTCCGATTCGCTGCAGGGCGCGGAGAATTTCCTGCATCTCGCGCTCGAAAATAATCCGGACATGCGCGCGGATTTGCGCGCGTACGTGGTGTACGCGCTGGAGCTGAATGGCGCGGCCGCGACCGACGAGATGGCCGCGGCGTGGAGCGCGCGAAGCTCGATGACCACTCAGGGACTCTCCATGCTTGGCCTCGCGTTCCTGGGCGCGGGCGACACCGCGAAAGCCCAGGAAATGGCCACGAAGGTCGAGTCGCTCGCGACGGTGAACACGCAAGAAGCGTACTGGAATTCGGACTACGACTCGTTCATGGAATTCGAGATTCCCGATTCCGCCGAGACAACCGCGTACGCGGTGCGCTTGCTCAGCGACGCGAAACCCACGAGCGCGCTCTTGCCGAAAGCGGCCTTCTGGCTGGTGAACAATCGCGACGGCGGATATTTCTGGGACAGCACGAAACAGACCGCGATGGTGATTTTCGGGCTGACCGAATACATGAAAGCAAGCCACGAACTTGGCGCCAATTTCCGCGCCGACGTTTACGTGAACGGCAAGCAAGTGACTTCCAAAAACTTCACGGCGGCGGATGCGTTCAATCCGGTGCAGATGGTGATTCATTTGGATTCATCGCAACTTCAATCCGGGGCGAATCAAATTCGCATTCACAAAACGGGCGCGGGCCGGCTGTATTGGTCGGCGAGCGGATCTTATTATTCGAGCGACAAGCATCTGGTGCAGAGCAACAAGCTTTCGCTGAACATCACGCGCGATTATTTCAAGATGACTCCGGAACAGACCGGCGGAAAAATCGTGTACGATCTGAATCCGCTGGCGGGCGATCTGGAGGTGGGCGACATCGTGGCGGTGCGCATCACTCTGAGCGGCAGCGAGTGGCGCTACCTGCTGATGGAAGATCCGATTCCCGCGGGCGCGGAATTCATCACCAACGACAATCTTTATGAACTGAAGCAGCCGCCGGCGTGGTGGGAAGGCAGCTACACGAGCCGCGAATTCCACGACGATCGCGCGGCCATCTTTCAGGACGATTTTTCGGGGCAGCGCGAATATATGTACTTGTTGAAGATCGTGAACCCGGGGAAATTCCAAGTGAGTCCGGCCGAAGTGCAGCCGATGTATCAGCCGTCGATGTTCGCGACGAGCGACGCGATCACCGTGGAGGTGAAGTGATGGCGCGGCGGAGCATTGTTGGCGGGGCATTAGCGGGCACTTTTGGCGAACGGCGGCTGTGGCTCGTTCAGTTTGTCGCGAACCCATTGCTTGGCGCGTTGTTCGCGGTGTGGCTGCTGATTCCGGTGGCGAACAAGTGGAACATTTTTCTGAATGTGTTTGTGGCGCTGGCGATTGCGCTGGGCGTGATTGTGTTGCATGGCGGCGCGCTGAATTACTGTCGCGACCGCGTCCGGCGCGATGGCGCGACGCTGAAAGCCGCGTTGCGGCGAGCGCTGCGGCATGTGGTGGCGATCGCGATTTGCGCCGCGGTGTTTTATCTGCTTTGGAGATTGATGGATCGCGTGGATGCGTATTCGGATTCGGTGCCGGCGTATGTGCGCTCGGAGATGCCAGCATGGCTGCGCCGGCATGTTACGCTCGCGTTTCTGAAATGGGCGTATGTGTGGAAAGCGTTCACGATTCGCTGGCTGATCATCCCTGGTTTGATTTTGCCGTTCGCGCTGGCGACCGCCGATGTCGGGTTTCGCGGATTCTGGCGCGCGGGCTTCGCCGCCTGGAAGCGCGCGGTGTGGTGTTTGTCGTATTGGCTGCTGCTCGTCGTCGCCGTGCTGGTGGGAGTTCTTGCGGCTCCGGCAATCTTCGGCTGGACGCCGAACTTCCGGATTTCGACGCTGCGATTTGAAACCTTTAGCCTGGTTCTGCGCGTAATCTGCGCCTACGCGCTGGGATTGTGGGCCTGGATTCTGGCGTGTAACGCGGTGGCGCGCGCTTCGGCCGAGCCCGATGAACCGGGCAGCCCTCACTGAACTGCTCCGGCGGAAATCTCCGCGGGAATTCCGGAACTGAGCCAACCGAGGACGTTCTGCTTTCCGCGTTGTTGTACGAGCAACGCGACGCGGCGTTGCGCGGCGTCGTACGCTTTTTGCTGATCATCCCGAGTGGCAGGATGGAGGAGCGTGGATTCCATTTGCGAATCACTCATCGCTCGGATCGGCGTGGCTGGATCACTCGCGGGCGCCGTGCCAGGATTCGACAGAAAAAGCACGATGCCTTCGCGAAACCAGAGCGGCGTGTCTGCTTTCGCGCGCGATTCCACCAGGAGATGGAAGAATTCATGGCGCAGCGTGGATTCGACGATGGACTTGCGCTGCAATTCGATCAGTGGCTGTAAGCGGATGGTGTGGCCGCGAACGGAGGCCGCGATCCAGCCGGGTTCGCCGGTGGTATCGCGATACGAGTCCAGCGTCGCAAACAGTTGGAGTTGGGGGCGGAAAACGAGCTGCCAACCGACGGCGCGCTCATCATCCGTCAGAATGCGATCGGCGATGGGCAGGATTGCGGCGTCGGCTTGCGGATTTGTGCTGAGAAGATCGAGGCGTTCGCTCGATTGTTTTTGCCAATTCGCGGCGCGTACGGAAACCAACTCGGTGCCGGGATAGTAGAAATTCAAAATATCGCGATAGGATTTTCCCTGCCGCGCCATTTCTTCCGCGCCCGCCTGGCACAGGCCAACGCCGTGGCCAGATCCGCGGCCCGAAAAATAAACCTGGCCGCCCGAATTCCTGATTTCATACAAATCGCTGCGAATCTTGTTCCAGCCCAGGCTGCGATTTACGGCGAAGCGAAGCGAGGAAGCGGATAGCGGCACGTCGGGAGTTGAGCCGCCTACGAGTTTCAGGCGCTGCGTGCGGCCACTTGCGGTGCGCGTGGCAATCTCGAGCGTTTTCCAGTTCGCGGGAAGCGACAGTCCGGAATCGCGAAGGGCGCGATCGATGTCAACGACAGAGATCGTGCTTTGCCACTTGAGCACACCGTTGGCGATGCAGTACGGATCGGCATGCTCGACGAGATACGGCGCGTGATTTGCGGGCCACTCTTCCGAAGCGCCCGCGACGGCGCCGCCGCAATTCTGATGGTAGTAGGTTTCGGCGGGGGCGCCGTTGTATGAAATCGTTTCGCCGTGCGTGGCGTTAACCGCGGCGAGGATTCGCGGGGTGACGGCATTCCAGCTCATGGCCTGGCAGTGTGTGGTGTCGCAAAAATCGAAACCGTCTTGCGTGTGCTTGCCGCGGAAATGCAACGCGTACGTGCGCACAGCGACGGCCATAGCTTTCAAGTATTCCGGCTGTTTGGAATCGCCGCTCTCGGCGGCGAGCACGCCCGCGACGTAGTTTTCGATAGGTATCGTTGCGGTGATCAGAAGTTGGCCGTCAACGGCGCGGATGCGCAGCGGGAAATTCGCCGAGAATGGCGGAGCGTCGACGCCGGCAGGCGGTTGCAATTCGTAATCTCCATCAATGTAGAGATCGGCGCTCGGGTCTTGCGCGCGCGCCTGCGTGGACGTGAGGTTGACGCTGGATTTTGTAGCTTTGATCGACAGGCTACGGCTGGTGGTAGCGGCACATGCCGGGCAGGTTCGCCACGCGATCGGGCCCTTGGTCGCCACGACGACGAGCGTCGCCGGTGGATGCGGCGTGTAGATGCGCACATCGAAGTTCTGCGCTCGCAGAATGGGCGCCGGCAGAAGGCACAGAGCGATTGCCGCGGCCCGCGCGATGAGTTTGATTCTCATTGTGGATGCCGATCTCGCGCAAACGCGGCGAAGACGGATTGGGCTACGGCGGCGGCGTCCATCCCGCGGCCTTGCTCGAGATATACGACCACTACGATTTCAGGTTTGCCGGCGGGCGCGTAGCCGACGAAAAAGCCGTGAGTGCGCGGCGTGTTTGCGGATGCAGCGGTTCCGGTTTTGCCGGCAATTTTCATGGTGTCCACAAATGCAGCATGCGCCATGCCAAAAGTGACGGAGTCTTCAAGGCCGGCGAAGACGGGCGCGTCGGCGCCGAGATCGCCGCTGCGCTTCCGCAGAGCGAGTTGGCGATAGGATTCGAGGAGACGAATCGGCGTGACTTCAATGCCGCGATCGCCCAAGGCTTCGAGTTGGATCTCCTGCCGATTTGCGGGAACGGCGATGTGACCGACGGCTTCGTCAGCGGCGGCGCCGCTTGGGGAATCCAAACCGGCGCGGCGAAATACATCTACAAGTTCGGTGGCGTTTAGGCGCTGCGCTACGGTCGCGACATACGTGTTGCAGGAATAGGCGATGGCGCTTTCGGCGTTTAATTCCGTGATCGATGCGGGATGCGTGCAGTCCATCTCAACCGAGCCGATTCGGAATTTGCGGCGGCACAGCAGCCGCTGGTTTGGATCGAGCTTGCCGGATTCAAGAAGCGCGTCGAGCACGAAAGGTTTGAGCGTTGAGCCGGGCCGCGCGAGACTCTTCTCGGCGGATGCGAGATCGTGCGCGGCGAGAATGGCGCCGGTGGTGACATCCATCACGACGAGGGAGCCGGTGCGGGCGGACATGGCGCGATCGGCGGCTTGTTGCAGTGCGGCATCTCGCGCGGGAGTGGCGGCGCTGAGAGAAAGCGCGCCGGCTGCGGCGAGGGAGAGCCGGGCGAGAAGGGAAGTTCGGGGCCTCATTGCGGGGCTCAATATGCCTCCAGGCCAGGCGGCGTGTCCAAGGCAAAATTGCGTTGAGGGGGGTACACCCCCGTACCATTTTGTTAACTTGCAGTAAATAAAAGGGATGCAGCAAAAGAGTGCGTATGCGCATGAAAACAAATGGAGATCAAGTCTCTTTGTGTGAATAAGATACGCACTCATTGGGTAATTCTTTGAAAACAAATGCGTTGGAGGCTGCGATTGGCGCGAGAAGTTGTCAAGTGTTTGAAAATGAAAGGCTTGCTTTGGAGGTAGGGTAGGTGATGGGAACCACAGGGGAATCGCGTTCGAGACGTGATGACCAGCGCTACAGGTGCGCTCAATCGGAATTGCGCAAGAGTGGGAGCTTGCGGTCATGAGGTCATAATAGCACGAGAAGTATTGATTTAGATAACGTTGCCCTGTGGATAAAGTTTCGAATACATAGGGGTTTGCGTGGTAACGCGAAGAGAGATTCTTCGACTGCGAGGCGACTCGTCCGCGCAGACGCGGACGAGAGGAAAAAGAGTCGCCTCTTCGCTCAGAATGACCGTTGTTGTTTGGGCGTGGATTTGGAGACGTGGCCGAGGCGATGGCCGGTCCATGGGAGGGGAGACAATCTCCGCCCCTCCAACAAATTCGCAGTGTCGGCGACGAAAAAGCCGAGACGTAAACCCGACGTTTGGGGGACACGGGTTCGATCTGGCGCCTCGAGAAATGGGGGAAGCGCGCGGAGACAAGCTCCCCCCCTGCAAAAGAAAAGGCATCAGACGGCCGGCGGGGCGAAACGTGGCGCGACCCGCGTGACGAAAACTACGTGTGAGATGGGCGGGCGCTAGATCAGATGCTCGAGGCGGACGTGTTTTTCGGCGTAGGCGCGGCCGATCTCGCGCAATTCGCGGATCATCGCAACGTCGTCAAGTTTCGCCAATTTCGAGCCGGCCTGCACGAGCGCTTGCGCTTCTTTACCGAGAAAAGATCTGTTGTAGCGGACATAGCTGAACCATTTAGGGCCGGGGAGATCCAGGCCGACAAGGTCTCCAATTTCGGAATCGACGGGTTCGCCATAGAGGCATTCACCGAGGCATCGGCAAATATAATCCTGTTCGAGCGAAATACCCTGAATGAGAGCGGCGGGAATCCGAGGCAAATTGAAACCGAGCCACATTTGCTTGGCGGTGGTCTCAAAGGCGGCGGTGGAGAAGCGCGTGGCTCCAATCGAAATCAACCGGATTTTGCCGGCGCCGGGTTCCCATTTAATGTTGTAGCAGGGCAGAACGGCGGTGAGCGCGGCGATGAGCGCGGGATTGTTATAGGGCGTGATGCCACCGTCGACAAAAACGTGGAGTTTATCGCCGAGCATGATTTGTTCCGGATCGAAATAAACGGGCGCGGCGGTGCTGGCCCGCACGACCTTCCACAAGGGAATATTCAAGTTGCAATCCGGCAGCGTGGGATCGTTGTAAATTGCTTTGGGATTGTTGGTGAGGGGCCAGGCGGACCCGGTGGTCTGATTACGCACGACGACGAGCAGATACGTCCGCAATCGCGAGGTGCTGAGGAGAGCGGGAACTTTGCCTTCGTCGTCCTCCGAGAAAGTTTTCTGGAGAAGCTCGGTGAGCGGCCGGGCTTCATATTTCGAGACAAACATTCGCCGGAGCGGCCGGTACCACGGAACAGGCTGGAACATGGCTTTGCCGTGTTTCTCATAGACATCCATGATCGTTTGCGCATCCATGCCCCAACTGAGAGCCGTGGCGATCATGGCGCCGGTGCTGGTGCCGGCGATGAACTCAAAGTGATCCGCGAGCATGAGCTGCGGGTTATGGGCATGCTCGCGAAGCAGTTGCTGAATGCGGAGAAGAATCTCGAGAGTGAAGACGCCTCGAATGCCACCGCCGTCCAAGGAAAGAATGTGTTTCATGGTTTTATTTGCTCGGTAATTTACGATGCCGAATCACCGATCTCCATTCGATCACCTCAATCAAAAGGGCGCGCTCGATGCGGTTGACGATGCGCAGAACACTGGTCCAAGTGCGCAGGCGTTCGAGTTGCGAATCCCACTCGGTGAGCAAGTATTGCATCTCGCGATAACGCTGGCGGCGCCGCTCGACATCGTTGACGACCAGCAGCGCGCCCGCAACGGTAGCGATCTGAAAAGCGAGGGAAGCCCCGGCCGCCAGGGAGTGCTTCCAATCCACGCTGTTCATGTGGTGGAACACGTGCGAGCCGACATACATCCACACGTTTGCGAGGATCGCGAGCGCGATGGAGATGCCAATCACGGTTTGGTATTTGCGCGCCGTGGTGGCGGATTGAACGGCGTGCCTGGAGAAGTAGGTTATCTGGTCAGCAACGCGCTCGGCGCGGTACCCGCGCTTGAAATCGTCGAGAGACGGGCCGCCTTGAGGATGGTCGCGCATTTTCAAGAGATTGAGTGTGATGAGCATGCCGGACAGGTCGGGCACGACTTCCGGTCCGATCACGGCGTAGGGACTGGGCGTTCTCCACAAGGCCAGGACGGAGCGGCACACTTCGGCGGCGGTTCGCGTGCGCGCCCAAACGATTTGGCGTCCGTGCAGGCCCAGCACCAACGGAAGCGCGGCGGCCGTGATGCCCAGCGCGGAACCGACAGCCAACCACGTTGCCACGGCGTGCGCCCATGAAGCGGCTCCGGTGAATAGCGCCGCGGCCGCCGTGCACACAATCGGAATGGCGGCGAGGCGGCGGAGCCGGGGAGCGGTTTGATTGGCGCAATCGTCCATCTTGCGGAACCAGGCCCACACGAGAGCCTGGGAGCCCGGCGTTTCGGGTTCGGTTTTCGGCGGGTCAGGAAGACCATTCAGAAAATCCAGCTCAGGATCGTGGAGCATCTGCTCTTCGGATTTTTCGTTGAAGACTTGCATCTCGCCGGTGGCGCTATGAAACCACACGACAGGCATGCCCAGGCCTCTGGCGAAGGACACGATATCTTCGGTGCCGCCCATGCCGTGCGAGGGCTCTCCATTCCACACGGTGACGAGCAACTGGCACTGCTGCACGGTTTGTATGCCGCATTCGTAGTAGCGCTCTTGGCGCGGCTGATGGCCGCCGGTGACTTCGACCGAAACCGCGATTTGCATCACGTGTTCGGCGCGCGCCCAGGTGTCCGCGTCGAAGTCGTTGCGGAATTCCTCGGCGGGCATCGGCAGAAGCACGTGCAGCGGAATTTCGAGTTGGATGCAGCTTTCGCAAAACAACAGATCGGCACCCGCCGCGACGGACGACACGCCATAGATCAGGCCCGGAGCCGCGGTTTTGCGCTGGCTCAGAAAGTCGTACACGAGCTTTCGGGATTTGGCTTCGTCGGGCAGCTTGCGATGGCCGGTGAATCCGATGGCAAGCGTGGCCGGCAATCGAATTGAAGAGCCGGTGGGATTCGACTGTGGGGTCATGGTTCGGCCCGCTCGAGAGCGGGCGAGGTCAGGCTATTGCGTATTCAACTGCAAGATGGACGGAAGCGGGAACTTGGAAATGTCCACCGTAACCTGCGCAGTGAGCTGAGTCAGAAGGCGAAAAACGTCGCGGTTCCAATCCAGGTCAGCGCCGGGATTTGCCGGCGGGGCCACGCTGTAGTCGGTGACCGAATACGTTGCGTTCCGATACGTGATTTGAACCAGCTTCGGAACGGTCTGGTCGGCGCCAGCCCACTTCAGACGCAAGACGGGTTGCTGTTCAACGGAGGGGACGACGTCCGTGAAGGGCAGTGTGGCATTCGGGTCGGCGGCGGTAGGCGCGGGGATCGGAGGATTTTTCGTCATGAATTGATTGAAATCGTCCTGCTCCTGCGCGGCGGCCGCCATCACGCCAATCAGGGAACGCATTACGATCTGACACGAGAATTTTTTCTGATCGGCCACGTCGGTGGAATCGTAACTTTCTTGAACGGTGAAGCCGTCTTTAAGAACCTGGATAAAAATTTGTTGAACGGTCTGACCGGCCAATCCACCTTTCGACAATTCGGGCATGTCCGCATCGATGTCCGCGTTCAACGCGGCGTCGGCTGCGGCCTGCGTCTGACCCGCGCTCATGGGCTCGTTCAAGTTAAAGACGCCGACGACATTGTCCTGCTCCAAATGCCACTGGTTCTTATCGTCTTGCCTCCAGATGAGATTCTTGGCCTGGGCATCCAGGACGTCTTTGGCGGCCGGGGCCGCGGTAACGGCCGAGCCGGGGACGGGCACGAACATTTCCTTGCCTTGCAAGCGCAAGAAACCGCGCTTCTGCATTTCGTATGCGATCGCGCTGACGCGAAGAAAGCGCGCGTAGTTCTCGGCGTTATCGAGCGTGGGCGAGTTGCGGATTACTTCCCAATATTTGCCGCCGGGCTGGCGAAACTCGATGCGATCCACCATCAGCCGGAAAAGTTGATCCACGCGCCAGCCCTGCTGATAGAGATTGTAAAAAATCAGAGGATCGATCGGTTTCAATAGTTGTTGGGCTGTGGTGTCGTCGTTTACCGGGATAAACTGGAAGCTGGGATTTTTCTGGTAGAACAAGGTTGGCGTGCCGCCGCCAATCGCGTTGCCTCCAGCACCTGTTCCCTGAATCATGTACTGCCCGTTGCCGCTCAGCCCCGCCGACATCTGATATGACGTCGCGATCTGCCCGAGTTTGAAGAAGTAGGTGGGGTCGTGTTGATCCAGGCGCGCCAAATTCAACAGCATTTCGCGGTTGGAAGTCAGCGCGTAGATGTCCTCGTAGTTGGTGTAGTCGACCTTCAAGCGTCCCGCGGCGGAGCATCCGGCGACAAGAAGCAACGCCAGGCACAGTGAGGCGAGATAGACGGGGCCGAGAAAACCGCGCGGCGCGGGCGTGTGTGTTCGGGAAGGCGTCGCGAGTGTTTGACGCATGCCCGTTGATTGCGGCTCAGGTTCCATAAGTCATGAAATTCGGGCTATTTTATAGATAGGTCAGGTGGATAACAACAAAAATGTTCATGGGGTGCGAGGGCATTCTCTAAGTATTCCCGGCGGGCATTGAAACGCGGACTACGCGGCCGAGCGGTGACGAAAACGATTGTGAGCATTGCGAAAATCGAAGCGAAGTGACGCGGCTTTGCCGGCGCGGCGCCTTCAGATTTTGTCGCGGTCGTCGTATTCGAGCGGGACGTCGTCTTCGGGAACTTCCGTGGTGGTTACCTCGCCTTGATCGGGATCTTTGGCATTTTCGACGCCGCTGACGACTTCGGCCTCAAAGTCCTGGCCTTCTTCGGTCAACTCCTCGACACTTTCGGAATCGACGTCTTCCTCGCGAGATAGTTTCTGAGTGTCGCCGGATTGGCCGCCGGAGGCCGCGCCCATGCCGCGACGGTCGCCCAGCGCGACGGGGCTGGTGATAACGCGCGTGCCTCGTGCTGCCGGTTTCTTCCGGCGGGCCAGCTTCTTTTTCGCCGCGTTTTTTTTCTTTGGCGCGAGCTTCTTCTTGCGAAGCGTTTTTTTCCTGCTGGCGGCTTTTTTCCTGGGCGGTGCTTTTTTCTTGGCCATGCGGAAAGTCTACCAAACGCGGATAGCGCGGACAACACGCGCGCCGCCGAACTCAGTTAACTCAGTTTGCCTGTCGCCGCGAGGTTGCCATACCAGGTGCCCGAATCCTTGATGGTGCGTTTTTGGTTGCGGAAATCGACGTAGGTTAAACCAAATCGCTGCGAGAAACCTTCGGCCCACTCAAAATTATCGAGCAGGCTCCAGGCGTGATAGCCGCGAATATTTGCGCCATCTTTAATGGCGCGCGCGACGGCGCCGATATAGCCGCGAAAGAATTCGATGCGCCGCGCGTCGGGAACCGTTCCGCGTTCGTCGGGAGCGTCGCCGTAGGAACAGCCATTTTCCGTGATCTCGATCACGGGCTTATTGAAGTCGCGCGTGATTCGCATCAGCAGCTTGTAGAAACCGTCGGGCCACACTTCCCATCCGAATTCCGTGTGGGGGCCTTGTTTGGCCTCGTCGCCGGAAAGGACAATCTGGTCCGGATATGCCGCGGCGGAAACGATGGTGCGGTCGTAATAATTGATTCCGAAAAAATCGAGCGGCACTTTTACGACGTTCATGTCGCCGGGTTGAATGCCGAGCATTTCCGGCGTCAGCAGAGCAGACAGAATTTTCGGATACTCGCCACTCATGGGCGGATCGATGAACCACAAGTTTCGAAACGCGTGATAGCGCTCGGCCGCGGCGATGTCAGCGGGCGAATTTGTTTTTGGGTCCGCGTGGCTGGTATTGAACGCGGTGCCGACTTTCGCGCCAGGCCGCGCGGCCTTGATGGCGCGGAACGCCTGGCCCTGCGCCAGGTTCACCACATGGGTGGCGCGGATGAAATCGGGGAAGCTCGTGCGTCCCGGCGCGTGGTCGCCCGTGTAGTAGCCGAGATAGGTGAAGATCCATGGCTCGTTGAAAATCGCCCAATTCGTAATGCGATCGCCCAGCGCCGTGGCCACGATACCGGCATAGTCGGCGAAGTATTTCGCGAGATCGCGATTGGGCCAGCCGCCGTTGTCCTCAAGCGCTTGCGGCAGGTCCCAGTGATAGACGGTGGCTAGCGGGCGAATTTTCGCTTCGAGCAACGCGTCGACCAGACGATCGTAGTAATCGAGGCCCTTCTTGTTGGGCGCGCCCGTGCCGGCCGGTTGAATGCGCGGCCAACTGATCGAGAATCGCGCGCTGTTGAGGTGCATCGCCTTCATCAGTGCGACATCCTCGTGGTAGCGATGATAGGAATCGCACGCCACATCACCGGTGAACGCCCCCTTCACCGTTCCGGTGGTATGCGCGAAGCGATCCCAGATGGATTCGCCTTTGCCATCTTCATTCCACGCGCCTTCCACCTGATAGGCGGCCGTGGCTGCGCCCCAAAAAAAATCCCGAGGAAATTGAAATGGAATGGGCGGCACTCCGGGAGTCGATCCGAACGGTGTGGCTTGCGACGGAGATGCGGCGGCGCCAAACATCGCTTTCCGCGAAGCCAGGGCGGCTCCCGCAATGCCCAGAGTGGACCAAAGAAAGCTGCGGCGATTCAGTTTATCGAACACCATCGGTGCTCTCCCTATGGCGATCCTTCTGTTGCAGCGTGATCACGATTGTTTCCCCAGGCGTTCACCACACACGAGCCCGGGAGGGACACCGGAAGGGGCAGCGCCACTAGGAGGAGCGGCGCCGCCTTGCCGGTGATTCTTGCGGCTGTCCAGGGCATCCGCGGGTAGCGCGCTCGTGCGCGCGCCCGCGGACGGGGCCATGGATGGGGCGCTGCAAGCTCAGAAGGCGAACTTGAGGCCGAACTGCATTTGCCGGGGCGGGTTAGCGCCGGTGATTTCACCAAAAGTGCTGCTGGTGATGGTTGTACCTGGGTTTGAGTAGTTGACCCGGTTGAAGGCATTGAACGCATCCCATTGGAATGTCACGTTCATGCTCTCACGTATTGGGAACACTTTGCGAAGTGACAGGTCCCACCCGTAGTAGCCCGGACCGAAGATATCACCGAGAGGCGCATTGCCCATGCTTGTGGTGGGCACGGAGCCGGCGACGCCCTCACTGGCGCCAAATGCGGCGGCATTGACGTAACAGATTTTTGTCGCCGGGCAAGCCCCACTTCCGAAGGACGCTCCGCCCTGCGCCACGCTGTTGACGAGGCCAACGCCGGACACGATGTTCGCCCGGTTGGTGAAAGTTGTTCCGCCGCCTAGACTTTCAAGTGCGCCGGAACCGGTGACGGTGAGCGCCTGGCCGGATTGCAGCCGGGTGATGCCGCTCAGCGTCCAGTGGGAAAGGAACCCGCCCTCCACGCCGCGGAGGTTCTTGAAGAAGGGTTCGTTCAAGGTGTAGGAAGCGACGAATACTTGCGGGATGTCGAGGGTTGTCGGACCGTACCAATACTTCTGCCAGGACATCGATTGGCCAGCCGCATTGGTGCACGTGAAAGCGCATTCCGGATACAGGTTATCGCCGAGGCCGGCGCCCGTGGACAGAGTTTTCGACCATGTATAGGCGAGTTGGAAACTCGAATCGCCCTTGGTCTTGGTGGCGGAAACTTGCAAGGCATTGTAGTTGCTGATGCCGTCGCTTTCGTAGACCTGGGGATCAATGAAGCCCAGGTAGGGGCGCACTGAATTGATGACGGCGGTGCCGTCGGCCGCGGCAGCAGCGAAGGTCGGCACGTTCACATCGGGTTCGCGCAACTCATGCCAACCGTGATCGCCGACGTACGCCGCTTGAAACAGGATACCGTCGGGCAGTTCACGTTGGACGCTGAGGCTGTACTGCTGGTCGCGTGCGACCCTCAGATCAGGGTTGATGCCTGTGGTGCTGTTGATCGTCGGGGTGGCTCCGCTGGCAGGCAGCGTGCCCAGGTTTCCTTGTGTGTAGGACACCGACTGCACGAACGGTACAACACCTGTGTTGCCAAAAACCAGGTTGCCTTCCGGCTTGTCGTAGAAAACGCCATAGCCGGCGCGGATTACCGTTTTCTCGTTGATGGCCCAGGCGATTCCGACGCGGGGACCAAACAGGCCCTCGGGTTTGAAAAAGCCACGCTCGCTCGATGCGCCCACCGACGTTACGAAGGGACTCAAGCCGTTGGTTACGCGGATCAATTGATCCGTGGGCACGTTGCCGGTGCGCAGGACTCCGTCAACCACGTATCCGCCGCTGTTGCAGGGGCCGGCCGGGGCAACGCTGTTGGGCGGTCCGGGGCAATCGAGGTTCAAACCGGTGCCCACAGACATGGGTACGTTGCTGAGCGGGCTGCTGCTGGGCACGTTGGGTACGGTGACCAAGCCCGGAACGTAAGCCGATGGGTCAAAGAATGCCAGGTTATTGGCCTGGGTGTAGGTTGGCACGGTGTAATCCCAGCGCAAGCCCAGATCCAGGCTCAAGCTGTGCGTGACTTTCCAGTCATCGGCCGCATACGTTCCCCAGTCGTTGAACCGGTAATGGCCGACGGGGTCCGCCGAAAGTTGAGTGTAAGAATTGTAATTTCCGAGTAGCGCGTCGGCGAACTGGTCGCCCGTGGTGTTGGGATTGCCCGATGCATTGCTGTAGGTGACATTGCCTTCGGGCGATTGTTGACGCGAGTTCTGGTCCTTGCGATTCCTGGCATAGAGCGCTCCGAACCGGAACGTGTGATTCCGCCACGAGTAGGTGACGTTGTCGGTGGGCGAGACATCGGACGTGGGCGCGAGCAAATAGTTGTAAGGCCCGTAAACTTCGGCGGGGCAATTGTTCTTGGAACAGGTTCCGCCGTTTATGTTCAGCGTTGGGATGCCGGTGGGATAGGGCCCGACGTTCCCGAATGGCTCCTGGTAATTTCCGCCGGTGCCGTTGGTGAAGCCGTATGTGGATTCCTGCCACAAATTGCCGGTCACCGGAATCCGCTGCTTGTTCCAGGCCACGGTTAATTTCGCTTCGTTGATGAAATGAGTGTTCGCCGTCCAAACGTCGGCAAGCTGGAAGTCGTATCCTGGGCGATTGCGCAGCGAGGGCGACGTCGGCAACGCCGAGCCATGGCCTGGCCCGAAAATGCCGAACGGATCGACCAGCAGCAAGTGATCGTGAATCGAACGGAAGTACATGCTGTGATTTTGGCTTGGGTGGTAATCGGCGCGGACGACGTCTTCTTCCCAGTTCTGAGGGGTCGATGGCGTGAACACAGCATTGTTGGTGGTTGCCGTATCCGCGAAACTGCTTGCGGAGAGCGGCGTGGCTCCGGGCGTTTCGAGCAGGCTGTACACCTTTGCGGTAGCCGCGCCCGCGCCGGTGATGCAGCTCGGGTTGATCGCGTTACCTGTGCCGGTGCCGCTCGGCATGAACGTCGTGCCGCCCCCGTAGGTACCGATGCAGCTATTCGCGACCGCGCCCTTGGCTTGCAGTGTTTCGCCGGTGTCCGCGAAGTTGCCCATCAGTTCCGCGGTCGTCGGAACGGTGAGGTTAATCGTTCCATCTCCGGGCAGCAGCAGGCGCTTCGCTTCCATGCCGAAGAAGATGAAAAGTTTATGCTTGATGACGGGGCCGCCGACGTCGCCGCCGAAATCGTTGAACCGAAGTTCGGGAACGATTTGCGCGGGAGTATTGCCGGTGGAAGACTGGAGAGCGTTGCGGGCGTCAAAGACGTTGTTGCGCACGTACTCGAACAACGTTCCGTGATACCTGTCTCCGCCGCTCTTAGTAACCACGTTGATGGACGCGCCATTGCTGCGGCCGTATTCGGCGTCATAGTTCGACGTTTGAATGTTCACTTCCTGCACGAAATCGATTCCGACGTTGTTGACTTGCGACGCGTTGGAGCCGGAATCCATGTTGTACCCGCCATCGACGGTCCAGAGGTTGCCATCGCCGCGTTGGCCGTTGATCACCGAGGGATTGAGGCCCTGGCCGGTGGTGAATGCGGTCTGGTCAAAATTTCCCTGAAGAACCGGCGCGCCCGGGATCAAAGTGGAGAGCTGAACGTAGTTGCGTTCATTCAGCGCCAAGTTCACCACGATGCGAGTGTCCACCGTGGATGCGATCTCGGCGGAAGTTTGATTGACGGCCAGACCGGTGGCGCTCACTTGGATTGTTTCCGTGGCCTGGCCAATTTGCAGCGCAAGGTCCACGGTGACGTGGTCGCCGGCGGCGACGTCGTTTCCGCTTTTCGTGGTGACCTTAAAGCCCTTTTGTGTGGCCGCCACGGTATATACGCCCACGGGAAGCTCAGCGGCCACAAAGTAACCATTCTCGTTCGTGGTTGCCGGGCGGGCAATTCCGGTTTGCTCGTTTGTAATGGTGACGCTCGCGCCCGACACGGCTGCGCCGGTCGAGTCGGTCACCGTTCCGTTGATTGTGCCGAAAACGTCTTGCGCGCGGGACACTTGCGCCGTGAATATACAAACCAACGTGGCCAGTAAAGCTGTCAGCATCCAGACTGACATCACGCGAAATCGCACAGTTGCCTCCTGAAGAGAGAATTCTAGAACCTTCGATCCACCCCTAGATTCGCAGGCCTGATTCCGCAATCCCCGGGCCCACATGCGTCCCATCCGTAGTTCCGGAAAAGCCGCACAGCCTCAAAATCCTGTGAAATAACGATTTTCCTATGGACCCCGATTGCGCTGCGACATATAAAACCAAACGGGGACATCTTGTCAAGTGAAAAATATCGTTATTTTTCAGGGAATATGACAGGCGCGTCCAGGCCGTGCGTTCTGGGCGCGTCTGCGATACACTACGCGGGCCGTCGAAACCGGAATGGGCCTAACGAAAACGCTCGGCCGCGCCGGCGGGCCGCGGATTCGGCCCGAGTTTTTGCCGAGGCACATTCCAGGGGGAGATTGAGGGAACCGCTGAATGAAGCCTCGCGCGAAGAGCACCAACATTCCGAACGATTCACCCATAACTCTTAAAATTGTCGCCGAGCACGTGGGCTTCACTCCCGGAACCGTTTCCGCCGTCCTGAATAATTCGGCCGCCGCGCGGTCTTTTCCTCAGCAAACGAAGGATCGCATTCTGGCGGCCGCGCGCGAGCTCAATTACCGGCCGAATCTTTTGGCTCGCTCGCTGCGCGTAAAGCGCACATATACGATCGGTGTGATCACGGAGGAAATCGGCGATCCCTACGGCGCCATGGTGATTGGCGGCATCGAGCGGCATCTGGGACAGCGCGGATATCTCTTCTTGACCGTAGCGCACCGGCACGATGCCAAACTGTTGGACACGTATGCCAATTTACTTTTGCAGCGCGGAGTGGAAGGGCTGATCACGGTGGACACGTCGATCCGGCAATTGTTGCCGTTGCCGATCATCGCGGTGGCCGGTCACACGCGCGTGAAGGGCGTAACGAATCTGGTGATCGATCATCGCGCGGCCGCGCTGATGGCGCTGAAACATTTGCAGGAGCTTGGACACACGGAGATCGCCTTCATGCGCGGACCCGTAATCAGTTCTGATACCGACGACCGCTGGCACGCCATCGTCGAAGTGAGCCGCAAGCTGGGCATCGCGATCCGGCCCGAGCTCACCGTGCGTTTGAAGGGCGAAGTGGGCACGCCACATGCGGGCTATCCGTTCGCGAAACGTTTACTCGCGCGCCGCAAACGGTTCACCGCGCTCTTCGCATACAACGACAATTCGGCGATCGGCGCGATTCGCGCGATTCAAGAAGCGGGCTTGCGCGTGCCCGAAGATATTTCCGTCGTGGGATTCGACGATATCGAAAGCGCCGCGTACGGCAATCCGAGCGTGACGACCGTGCGCCAGCCGCTGCGCAAGATGGGCGAGATTGCCGCGCGCACCGTGCTCGATCGAATCGAGAAGCGCGGGAAATTTCTTTCCGAGATCACCGTCGAGCCGGAGTTTGTCGTGCGCCAATCGACGGGCAAAGCCGCCACGCGTTCCAGCGAATAACTGCCGGCGCATGCGCATTCTTTAGAGCCCGCAAGAGACAAGAGATATGGCAAGCATCGAAGCCACCGGCGAATATTTTCCGCAACGAGCCGCGGCCAACGCGGTTGTCCATTCCGGTTTCGTGGTGATGGGTATTGTGACAATTCTCCTGGGACCGATTTTGCCGATCTTGATTGCGCGATGGTCCTTGAGCGACGAGCGCGCGGGACTGTTTTTCACGGTGCAATTCTGTGGCAACCTGATCGGCGTCGCGTCGCTCGGCGCGCTGCTTTCCTGGCGCGGGTACCGAACGACGCTGGGCGCCGGTTATGTAGTGACCGCGCTCGGAGTTGCCGCGCTCGCGTTTGGAGGCGAAAATATCGCGTTGTTTGCGACGGCGGCATTCGGCTATGGCTTGGGCCTGGTACTCTCCGCCTCCAATCTTTGGGCCGCGGAAAGTTTTCCGGCGCGGCGAGCGGCCGCCGTGAGCCTGTTAAATGTCTCGTGGGGCATTGGCGCGATTGCCTGCGCGCCGCTGGTGATGTTCGCGCAGCGGGCGCACAAGCTCGCGCTGCTGTTACTTTGTGTCGCCGCGGCGTCGCTATTGATTGCGTTGGCCATCGCGGCGATGGATATTGAGCCGCGTTCGCCGCGCGCCGAGAATGCGAACGCGCCCGCGACGGCGGCGATCGGCGCGCGAACGGCATTGGTGCTCGGCGGACTTTTCTTCTTGTATGTGGGCACGGAAAATTCGATCGGCGGTTGGGGCGCCGCGTTTGCGAAACGCGTGGGCGTCGGCGCGGGCAGCGGAAATGTCTGGGAGTTAGCGCCGATGTTTTTCTGGCTTGGTCTGATCGCGGGCCGGGCGCTTGTAACCGGACTTCTTCACCGAATCGGCGAAAAAACATTCGTAATCGCGGGATTGATTTTGGCGGCCCTGGCGAACGGAGCGCTGCTGTGGGTCACTGGATTTCGCGCCGCGATTATCTGTTTGGTGGTGATTGGAGTGGGACTGGCGTCGGTGTATCCGTTGCTCGTGGCCTCGATGGTCGGATACTACGGGACGCGCGCGCGGCGTGGCGGAAATATTCTGTTCGGTCTGGCGTCCGTCGGCGGCGCCACGATGCCTTGGGCCGTCGGTTTTATTTCAACGCACGCCGCGAGTTTGCGCGCCGGGCTTTTGGCGCCGCTTGCCGGATGCGTGGTGATGCTCGGGTTGCAACTCGCACTGCCGAAACCGGCGATGATTTGAAAATTGCAGCGAGGCGCGCCGGGCGCCTCGATCTCGAGAATCTGAACACGAGGATGGTCATGACTAAAGCGATGCGTACCGTGGTGGGATTTGCGGTGATTGCCGTCTGCACGCTGGGAATTTCCAGCCGCGCCGAAACGGCGCCGTCGAATTTGATCGCCAACGTTTCGGCGCGTACGGCGATTAGCCTGGATGGAAGTTGGAATGCCATCGTCGATCCGCTGGGCACCGGCGCGGGGGGCGCGATGTGCAAAAACGCGAAGCCCAGGGATGCTCGCGATCTCGTCGAGTACAACTTCGATACCGCCGGCACGTTGAAAGTTCCCGGCGATTGGAATACACAGCGCGGCAATCTGATGTTTTACGAGGGCTCGGTCTGGTACGAGAAATCTTTTTCGTACAAAGTGCGCGAGCACACGCGAGTCTTCGCATATTTCGGCGCGGCGAATTACCGGACGTCGGTTTGCGTGAACGGCGAGAAAGTCGGCGAGCATCAAGGCGGATTCACGCCGTTTAATTTTGAAGTCACGGACAAGCTGCACGATGGCGACAATTTCATCGTGGTCGAAGTGAACGACCAGCGCGCGGCGAATGGCGTTCCCGGGCCATCCACTGATTTCTGGAATTATGGCGGATTGACGCGCGGGGTTTCGCTCGTCGAAGTTCCCGACACCTTCATTCAAGATTATTTCGTGCAATTGGCGAAGGGCTCGCAAAGCGAAATCGCGGGCTGGGTAAAACTGAATAGCGCGGCGAGCGCGCTCCGGCAGGTCACGATCGAGATTCCCGAGGCCGGAATCAAGCAAGTCGTCACCACCGGCGCGCAGGGCTACGCGGAGTTTCGTTTCCCGGCAAAACTCGATCTCTGGTCGCCCGGCAATCCGAAGCTCTACGAAGTTAAGTTGTCAGCGGATGAAGATTCCGTCACCGATCAAATCGGATTCCGCACCATCGAAACGCGCGGCGCGCAAATTCTGCTGAATGGAAAACCGATATTCCTGCGCGGCATCGATATGCACGAAGAGGCTCCCTTCACGGGCGGCAGGATCATCACGCAGGATCAGGATCGGATTCTTCTGGATTGGGCCAAACAGCTCGGCTGCAATTACGTGCGCATGGCCCACTATCCGTACAACGAGGCGATGAACCGGCTGGCCGATAAAATGGGCATTCTCGTGTGGTCCGAAATTCCCATCTGGCAACGCGTGGCGTTTGACGATCCAGCCACGCTTGCGAATGCCGGTGATCAATTGCGCGACATGATCGCGCGCGATCACAACCGCGCTTCGGTGATTTTCTGGTCCGTATCGAACGAGACGCCTGTGACGCCGGAGCGTTTGGTGTTTCTGAAAACGCTGATCGATCAAGCGCGCGCACTTGATCCCACGCGCCTGATTACATCGGCCACAAATCACGTCATTTTCACGCCGCCGGACACATTGTCCTTGCCTGATCCGCTCGCCGATTTTCTGGACGTTGTCGGGGTGAACGAATACATCGGTTGGTATGCCGCTTCGACGGCTGAGGGCCCCGGCCATCAGCAGATGTTGACTCCGGAAGATTGCGACCGCATGCAATGGAATTTGCCGGCCGGCAAGCCGATCGTGATCAGCGAATTTGGCGCCGAAGCGCCGTACGGCAATCACGGCGACGCGGGCACTCGTTGGACCGAGGAGTATCAGGCCAATTTTTTTGTGCACCAACTCGCGATGCTCAATCGCATTCCGTCGCTCGCGGGCATGTCTCCCTGGGTGCTTGTCGATTTTCGGTCTCCGCGGCGCTATCTCGCGGGAATCCAGGATTTCTACAATCGAAAGGGTTTGATTTCCGATCGCGGTCAGCGCAAACAGGCGTTTTACGTTTTGCAAAAGTTTTATCAACAAAAAGCGCAGAGCCCGAACTGACGGCGCGATCAGCCTACAACCCGCAAGCGCGGTGCTGGCTTGACGCCCTGGCGGCATTCCTGTTCTTATTTCTACGCGACAATTGTGGCTGGATTGCGGAGGTTTTCCGATGGATACGTGGCGCGGGAAATGGGCGCTGGTCACCGGCGCGAGCGCGGGAATCGGCAAGGCACTCGCGACGGAGCTTGCCGCCGGCGGTGCGAATCTCGTTTTAACCGCGCGCCGCCGCGATCGTCTCGAGCAATTGTCGGGCGAACTTTCAGCCAAGCACGGTGTGCGCGCCGAAGTTTGCCCGGCTGATCTCGGCACGCCCAGCGCACCGCGCGAGATTTTCGACTTCACGCTGAGCCGCGGCATCGAAATCGACACCCTTATTAACAACGCCGGCTTCGGTGCGTCCGGCGAGTCCACCGGCATTCCGATTGAGCGCCAGCTCGAAATGATTCAAGTGAATTGCGCGGCGGTGACGCATCTCACTCACTTGTATTTGGCTGGCATGGTTGCGCGGCGTCGCGGATACATATTGATCCTCGCGTCGACGGCCGCGTTTCAGGGCGTGCCGTACCTTTCACTTTACGCGGCGACCAAATGTTTCGATTTGCTATTCGCGGAAGGGCTCGCCGAGGAAGTGCGCCAGTACGGTGTGCGCGTTTGTGCGTTGTGTCCGGGCCAGACGGCGTCGGAGTTTGGCGATGTCGCCGGCACCGCTGATCACAAGCGCCCCGGCCAGGAGACGGCCGAAAAAGTAGCGCACGTAGGCTTGATCGCGCTCGCCAAAGGAAAAAGTTTCGTAATCTCGGGAGCCATGAACAATCTGGCGAACCTGTCGGAGCGTCTTATGCCGCGGAGCGTTGTCGCCAGCTTTGCCGGCAAAATGTATCGACCGAAGCCGGCACGCTGAGTGGCGAACGATGGCAGAAATTGACGTGCTCGAACGCCAATTGCATCAGGAGGGTTTCCTTCACACGTTTGTGTGGGAAGATCGCCCGCAAGCCTTTTATCCCGATCACATCCACGCTTCGGAAACCGCGCACATAATTTTGGAAGGCGAGATGACCCTCACCACCGGCGGCGAGACGCGCACGTTTTCCGCGGGTGAACGTTGCGACGTGCCGGCCGGAGCAGTTCATTCCGCGAGCATGGGGCCGCGCGGTTGCCGCTACCTGATCGGCGAAAAATAGGACCGCGCGCAGAAGTACGTGCGCTACGCCGCGTTGTGCTCGCGGCCTCGGGTTGTGCTCACGTTTGCCGCGATCGCCCGATCGAGCAATTCGATAACGTGCAGCACTTGTTGCCCCGTTGAATGAATTGTGGCGCCGGCGCGGAGTTGTAGCAAGCATCCGGGATTCGCGGTAACAATAGCTGGCGCCCCAGTGGCCGACGCGTGCTTCATTTTCTCGGCCAACAATTCCAGCGATGCCTTGGTTTCGGTGACGTTATAAACCCCCGCCGAGCCGCAGCAGAAATCCGCCATTTTCATTTCCACAAGCTCAACGCCCGGAACCGCGCGGATTAAGCGGCGCGGCGCATCATGAATTTTCTGGCCGTGTAGAAGATGGCAAGAATCCTGATAGGTCACACGCAGCGGTACTTCTCGCAGCGGCGCGGTGAGCCCCAGTTCCGCCAGGAATTCCGTAACGTCGCGCATTCGCCCGGAAAACGTGCGCGCCCGCGCATGATCGGGATCGCGTTCCGCGAGGAGACGGTCATATTCTTTCAGCGTCGAGCCGCAACCTGCCGCATTCGTCAAGATCGCGTCGAACGGTTCCGCAAGAAAGGCGTCAAGATTCGCGCGCGCCAGTGTGCGTGCGATGTCGCGCACTCCCGCGTGCGCCGCCAAAGCGCCGCAGCACGTTTGATTCGCGGGCACCACCACTTCACACCCATTCGCCGTGAGCACGCGAA
>JBAQYV010000109.1:0-7070 GCA_049790315.1 Candidatus Acidiferrales bacterium
ACACGGCGTTCAACTGGGGCTCCACCGTGCCGACCATCGGCGCTAGCGGAGCGATTTCCGGCGTGATGGGCGCATACATCGTTCTGTTCCCGCGCTCGCGCATCCTCACCCTGGTTCCCTTGCTGATTATCTTTTTCTTCTGGCGCATCCCGGCGGCACTGATTTTGGGCTATTGGTTCGTGCTGCAATTCCTCAGCGGCCTCAGCGCTGCGGGCGGCGCCGATCAGAGCGGAGTCGCCGTATGGGCCCACGTCGGCGGCTTTGTAATTGGAGCTTTGCTGACGGTGATGCTTGGCCTGCGGCGACCGGTGACGGCGACGTAGGCGAGATCGCTCGGTGGCTCGCGCCTAATCGGGGCGTGTTTATTCCAGCACACTCTTACGCACAGTGCGCCGTTCGATCGCGTCGACGCGTGGCTCGAATCCGATTCCCGGGCCCGACGGCACGCGAATCGTTCCCTGCCGCGTCACTTCAACTTCCGGCTCGATGATATCCTCGTCCCAATAGCGACGGCTTGCCGTCACATCGCCCGGCAGCGAAAAGCCCTGCAATGTGGATAGCGCGATGTTATGCGCGCGGCCGATGCCGGATTCCAGCATGCCGCCGCACCATACGGGAATCTGCCGCGCCTGGCACAAATCATGAATGCGCCGCGCCGGGGTGTATCCGCCCACGCGCCCCAGCTTCATATTAATGATGCGGCAAGCTCCCAGGTCGATCGCCGCGCGCGCGTGCTCTTCGCTATGAATGCATTCATCCAGGCAAATCGGCGTTTGCAGCAACTTCTGTAATGCCGCGTGGCTGTACAAGTCGTCCCAGCCAAGCGGCTGCTCGATCATCATCAGGTAATACGGCTCGAGACTTTGAAGCAGCGGCGCATCGGCGGCGCGATACGCCGAATTCGCATCGACCATCAGGCGAATTTTCGGAAATCGCTCGCGCAGCCGCGCCACCGGCGCAACATCGTTCCCCGGCTTGATTTTGATCTTGATGCGCTGATAGCCCGCGGCGAGTTCGCGCTCGACCGTCGCTTCAAGCTCATCGAGCGTCGGCTTGATCCCGATAGAAACGCCGCAAGCAATCTCTTCGCGCACGCCGCCGATGTGCCGCCACAGCGGCACTCCCTCGCGCCGCGCCTCGGCGTCCCAAAGCGCCGCTTCCACGCCGCCCTTGGCCATGTTGTGTCCGCGCACAGCGCCCAATAGCTCCCAGACATCGCCCGCGCGCTCGAATTCCCGGCCGCGCAGAATCGGCCAAAGAAATCGCTCGACGATCTGCCACGCCGTATCGATCGTCTCCGGAGAATAAAACGGCCCCTCGCCCGCCACGCACTCGCCCCAACCGATCGCGCCGCCGATGTCGGCCTCCAGCAGCATGATGCGGCGATCCGTCGTGAGCCCGAAGCTCGTCTCAAACGGCGTCACCAGCCGCATCCGAATCTCGCGCAGAGTAAGTCGTCGCAGTTTCATCGTTTTTTCTTTTGCTTCGGCGATACCGCTCAGATTTTCTCGAGGATATAATTCGCGCCGTCGTCGGTCCGCTCGAGCGCCGTCGCCGTCCATCCGCGCGCAAATAGCTGCGTAAATTGCGCGCGAATCTCCGATTGCGCCTGCAGCGCCTTGTCGCGATCCGAGCGCTTCCATTCATCCATTTGCGCCGGCACGTGCACGGTCTCGACGGGCGTTCGCGACTTGCGCACGAACTCGGTCGAAGACCCCGTTTCCATCGCACGGCGCGCGCGCGCTGACGTTACGTGCCACTCCGCCACGAACCGATCCGTCGGCAAACCGCCGTGCAGCGGGCTGCTCGTGATCCCGTAAAGATTCGGCAGGATTTTCCGCACGATCGCGCCCAATCGCACCAGATTGAAATAGCCGTTTTTCACTTGCAGCGGATCGAATGTCCATTCGACCAATCGAATCCCGCGCGCGATGGCGTCGTCGCGCTGAAGTTGTTTTAAATGACCGCCGACTCCGTGATTGCGATAACCCTCCAGCACCGCGGTCATATGCGAATGCAGCATTGGCCGGCGATCGCGCCATCCGGCCACTGCCAGCGTGAAGCCGATCATTCGATCGCCGTCAAACGCGCCCAGCACTTGCCCGCCTGTGCGAATCGCCACCACGAACAGCGGAATCGGCACAGCATCGCGATCCTCAAATCCCCAAGCTTCGCGTTGCAACTCCAGGCAGCGCTCGCATTCCGCCAGCGTGTGGCAATGGCGCACGCGGATTTTCGGCGTGTTTGCAGGCGGCGGATGCGCGACGCTCGATCGACGCCTCATGCCAGCGCACCCTGCGCTTTGGCCTGCTCCCACAGCCGATCGAGATCCTCCGCGTTTAAGTCGCCCAGCGGACGCCTCTCATCGCGCGCGAACCGCTCCATCATCTGAAATCGCGCCTTGAATTTTCGGCTCGCGCGCTTCAATGCAATCTCCGAATCGAATCCCAAAAATCGCGCCAGGTTCACCACCACGAACAACAAATCTCCCACTTCGTCTTCCACTTCGTGGGAAGTCCGCGGGGACTCGCGTGAAGTAAGCAGCGCCTCGCGCAATTCCGCAGTTTCCTCCGCGAGTTTTTCGAGTATGCCCTCCACGCGCGGCCAATCGAATCCCACATTCGCCGCACGCCGCGTAAGTTGCTGCGCTTCGATGAGCGCAGGCAGTCCTCCCGAAACGCCATCGAGAATCGATTCCGAACTTTTCGGTCCCGCTTTATCGCGATCCGATTCCGTGCCGTCTCCAAGTTCACTTCCCCGTTCCGCCTTCCGTTCCTCCGCCTTCAACTGTTCCCACTTTCTCAGCACTTCGCCCGAAGTCCGCGCCCGCGCATCCCCAAACACGTGCGGATGCCGCCGCACCATTTTCGCGTGAACGTGTTCAATCACATCGCTGATATCGAACCGCCCCGATTCGCGTCCCAACTCCGCATGAAACACGATTTGCAGCAGCAGATCGCCCAGTTCCCCGGCAATCTTGTCCGCGCGCCCCGATTCAAGCGCGTCCAGCACCTCGTAAGTTTCTTCCACCAGGTATGTGCGCAGGGATTCGTGCGTTTGCTCGCGATCCCACGGACATCCGCCCGGCGCGCGCAGCCGCGCTTGCAGCGCCACAAGCGCTTCAAAAAGCTGCCCGGCGTTTCGCTGGCGCTCGGAATTTGCGTCGCCTTTTTTAATTCTCCCGACCGCGCTCGCAGTCTTCCTGGCACGGGTCTTCTTGCGCCCGGCGGGTTTCGCTGTCTTGTGTTTCACGTTGCTGCGCGGCACGTTTGCTCTTTTCGTTTTCCGGGTATCCAGAAACTCTGCGGCACGGTGATTACGCTGTTTCTACGAATTCCATCAGCAAGACCCGTGCGCTGGTAAGAAAAATGGATCGAGCCGGACGCCGCACGCTTCGTTCCCAACGCCGTGGTTCTCGATCTCGCAGTTCGGCGGGACCTTCCGTCTCCCTACCGCAAATGTATCTTGTCCCACCGGCTCACTTCGATCTGCCCCGCTCTCCGCAGCAAATCCCGCACAGCCTTGGGATCTTTAATCGCCATCAGGGTAAGTCCCTGCGGCACGCGAATCGTCAAGTTCCCGCGCCCCGCCATCCGCAGCAGAAACGGCGTCGTAATCGTCGGATTTTCGCCCATCCTCATCAACTCATACGTCTGCGTCGTCTGACCGAATCGCCCCTGCGTCACTTCCAGCCGCTGACTGCTCACGCGATACGAAATCGACGCCAGTTCCCAATAGCGCCACGCGATATTCACCAGCGCAATCGCGATAATCACCCCGTTGTAGTACAACTCCCATCCCTGCACCTGCGTCGCGATATAAAAACTCACGAAGATCACGATCGCCCATCCCACAATCAATTTGCTCAGCAGCAGCGCAACAGGCGCGGGCTTGTCCTCCCAAACCAGTTGTTCGTTGTCGGTATGCAACAGCGCCGGTGCCACCGTCGCGAACGCGCCCTGCCGTCCGTGTTGCATCTGCGCGTCAAACGCGCTGCTCACCTCCGCAACCGGCTGGGCCGGCCGATAAGCGATCTGCGACCCGCCCGCCGGCGTCACATATCCACCCTGCGCCGGTGTCACGTATCCGCCTTGGCCCGGCGTCACCACAATTTCGCTCCCGTGCGCCTGCCGCGTCCCGCACTTCGGACAAAACACATCCGACGCAGAAATATCCGCTCCGCACTTCGCGCATCGTCCCATGGCCTGGCTTCCCTCCCCCACAATCGCCGCTGTATGACTAGCGCAAACCGCCGCCGCGCCCTTCAAGAGTTCCGGAAGTATACACCGCCCGCCATGGGTTCAAGCCCCGAAGCGACGATGCAGACTATTTCCCCACATCCTTCTCGAATTTCTTCACCAACCGTTCCCCCGCGCTGTTCTCTCCCGTCAACACGCCGCCCCACACGCGGCTATCGCTCCAAAGCACGTCATTCGTCTTCGGAGCAATCACGGTCAGATACGCGTCGCGCGACGAAGCCGATTTCTTGTGCTGGGTAACCGGCACTTCCACGGCGTTTCCGTTTGCATCGATCATGCCGATCTTCCCGTTCGCCAGAATCGCGCTTCCCGCATGGTACGGGTCGATCGACAACAAAATAACCAAGTCCGCGTGCCCCTGATCCGCAACAATTTGAAATCGCCCCCAGCTCTTCAACTCCGCGAGCGCCGCTCCGCCGACCGCCGCGTCGCCCGTCTGATCGTCGAAGAAAACAGTCTTAGCCGCCAAAATCTGCGGCAATTTCGCGTCCTGCTCCTGCGCGCGCGCCGGGATCGACGTGACTCCGCCGAGCACTATGAAAGCGACAACAACGAATACCGCCTTCCCCATTAGTTCCCCTCCGGTGCGGGCACTGCTGACCCCACCGCCGCTTCCTTCAGCGCCTGCGCCACCGCATCCTTCGCCACTACATCGTTCCTGCTGTGATCCGTAATCTCGTCATACCGCTCTTGCGCCGGCGACGGATTCAGCCCCGCATCGTATTCGTCCGTAATGTCCGCGCCCTCTTGTTGCAGCCACGTATTGAACGCGGCATTCAAATCCGCGCCGTGCACCAGGTCTCTCTTGCCCATGTACGTTGCGGCGATTCGCTCCGCCACTTTGTCCGCCGACTGATAATAATATTCCGATATCTCGCGATGCCCGTTCTCATGATCGATCACGTGCTGCGTCGCGCCCGTCGGCACCCAGATCGTAACGTTCAGTTGCAGCGTCACCGCTATCTGCGTAATCGTCACGATCTCATGTGTGTCGTCCGTTTTACTGTCCTGCCCGCCCACATTCACATTGGAAATAAAATTCGTATCGCACACTGCTTCTTCGCCCGGAGTCATCGGCGGCATATCGCTCGGCGGATCGTTCGGATCGAATGTGCGCGTAACGAAATTCACCGGCCGCTTGTCAACCGTAACGCCGGCCACTTCCCCATCCTGCCGCGCCGCGGGCGGGCTTCGGTGACGAGCCCAAATAAACGCCAGCACGATCACCAGCGCGCAGAGCAGCACAAGAATCGTCGAGCGTGAGCGCAAGAGAATCTCCGCCCACCATTCTCCGAACAACTCCCCAACGCATCCATGTCTTTATTGAGCCCGATGCCGCGATCGCCACCGTCATCGCATTTGAATTTTCACTTGCAGCGCGGAACTTGCACTTGCTGTCATCCCGAATCCGGTCGCGCTTTCGCGAACGTTGGTGCGGGATCTGCTGTTCCCCGGCCTGGAAGCAATCACGCTTTATTCCCATCGGCATCCGGACCGGTCGCCGGTCTTGACGTTGACCTCGTGCCATCCAACCGCTTACTTCTCCGAGTCCGGCTCGAACCGCACCGGCTCCTCGAGTGGAAGCGCCCTGTTCCTTCGCAGAAACGCCGGAATCACCGACCTCGGATTGATCTTCAGCTTCGGCCCCGTCGCCACCAGCGCCCGCTGTTCTCGCACCCGGGTCGTGAATGGCTCCGGGTCTTCATAAGGCCGATCCGTAACTCTCAGCTTCGGCTTCAACAATCCCACTTTCTCAAGTGCAACCCGTATCAGCGCAAGTATGCCAACAAGCCATACAGCATAGTCGTTTACCCGATGCAGCGGTTCGTGATGCACTCGGACGTCTCCCACGATCCAGATCAGCGCCGGCAAACCAACCAATATCGACTCAACTACGGGCCATCGATCCCACCACGGCCTTACCCATTCCAGCTTGCTCAGGCAATTCGCGCAGCGAATCACGTGGCTTCGTCGCCGGCCCTTTTGGTAGTCGGGGTCCGATACCTCCTGCCCGCACACCGGGCACGCCGCCTTGGCTCCCTTTGCCATTTCCGCTTAGACTCTCCCACACGCGCGAAGTTGTCAATCTTGCGCGTCTCACAATCAAAACCACCCTCGCATGTTCCGAGCCTTCGCGAACCAGACGTCGAAATCCCTGGTAGTGGGCTAACGTTGTCTTGCTGGCTGCGGTCGGGCCAGGAGACGTCGCCACAGGTCCGACGACGCAAATTCCTTTGCCTTTACGCCGAAATCCCTGGCAGTGGGCTAACGTTGTCTTGCTGGCGGCGGTCGGGCCAGGAGACGCCGCCACAGGTCCGCCGGCGCAAATTCCGTCGCCTTTCTCTGCGTATCTCCGCGCCCTCCGCGCCTCTGCGTTATCTTTGGGATTTTGTACCCGCGAAGATCCCCGCCCGCATCGCGGCCGTAACGCGAAGGGTCCGATGAACGCAACTCGGCAACACGCATTTAGCCCACCACCAAATCCCCTGGCGCTTTGACAATTCCTCGCTTGTGTGCTAAGCTGTCATATGTCGCTGCAAATACCATTCGAATTGTCCGCTTCCTCCGCGGCGGCCATACGTTTCGCCGCCGATTTCTTTGCAAACCGCAATTCCGAAGCGCGGTCGCCTCGATTCGGGCCTGCGAATGATGCTGCATATTCACCCAGGAAAATCGCCGCTATCAGCCAATTGTTTTCAGTAGTTTGTACAATGAGTGCGCATCTTATTGAAACAACTGGATATCAAAACGCTTGTTTTCAACCTCATCCGCACTCTTTTCCTGCAAGGCCCTTGTTTTCTGCTAATTGCC
>JBAQYV010000110.1:0-9381 GCA_049790315.1 Candidatus Acidiferrales bacterium
TACGCCTTATGCGTGTACTTCCAGATGTACTCGCCGTTCAAGACGAAGTAGCGGCCGAACGCTTGCTGCAACCCTGCGTGAAATTCATTGCGCCAGCCGGGGCTGAGTGGGGTCGTCGTCACGCAAGGACTGATCGTCGACGCCATGATCGCGCTGATCACCGCGTCATTGCAGCCCAGGCTCGCCAGCACCAGATTTTCGTTGAACGGCGTTTCAAGCGTGCGCGCGTAAGAAACCTGCAACACGCTGCTGGTTCGCTTGATGTTGTAGGCGATGCCGAGTCGAGGTTCGAGTTGGCTGCCATTCGAGATACCACGGTACAGATCGCCGCGCAGCCCGAGGTTGAATGTCCAGTTCCTTTTGGTAATCGAATCCTCTACGTACAGCGCCAACTCGCGGATATCCGCTCGTCCATGGAACGTGTATTCGCCGCTCGTGGAATTCGGGCAATCGTCTGAGCCTGGCAGCTCCGCCGTCCGCGTCAGGTCGTAGCACGCCAGCAGGGGATTAAACGCTGGCAACGCAGCGCCATTTAGCCCAACTCCTTGCCCAGTGTTCGGCTCCAGCGCGCCGGTGCAATCTGACGGGTTGGTCAGAGCCGGGTTAGTATCCGGGCTCCCGGCTGTAAAGCCGCTTTCCAGACCATACAGACAAACGGCGTTGGCCGTCGGGTCGACGATCCCGAGCGTGTCCGCTTCGTCCAAAAACGTCTGCGAATAATCCAGTCCAGCCTTGATGTTGTTGATGCCTTTCACGTACGAATAGCTGGCGCGCACCCCGGCGTTCGTCAGGCTGCGATCCTGCCCGATGGTTTGCAGCTGAAGATCGGGCGTGAGGTCGGCAAAGGGATCACCGCTCGGATAATAGTTGTATTGGTCCCGCCTCACGAACGCGCCGATCGTGAAAAGCGTGTTCGCGTCGATCACGTGAGTCCATGACGGTGCGATGTTGAACGTTCCAATCTTCGACCGCTGATCCTGAATGCCCACCGCTAAGCCGTTCGGTCCCAACCCTCCGCAGTCACCGATCTGCCCGGCGGGGCACGTCGTCGGCACAACAAGGCCATCCCACGCCGTCGCATCCTCGGCGTCATAAGAATTGGGCGTCTGGAACCACGAACGCGAATAGCCAAGATTCACGCTGATGGTGTCCGTCGGCGAAAGCTTAAAATCCACGCGATCGAAAAAATTCTCCTCATTCCCACGATCGTGCATCACCGCGATTTCCGGCCCGTCGAGAAAGCGGCCGGTATTCAATCCGCTCACTGAAATAAAATTTCCCCACGAATTCCCGCCATACGAAAGATTGAAATCCGTGCTCGCTGAGCCGAAGCTCCCATACGACGTCGTGATGCTGCCGTGCGGCTGCGTCACGCCCAGTCCCGAGCGCGTGGTCACCGCAATCACCACGCTCGTTTTGTCGCCATATTCGGCCGGAGGCGCGCCCTCGATCACCTCGAGCGATTGAATTGAGTCTTCCGGAATTTGGTTCGAGAAAACCTTGCTTTGCTGATCGGTGATCGGCTGGCCGTCGATCGAAAACGAATTCGACGCATGATCGCCGAGTCCGTGAAACAGCCCGTTCGAGTCGGCCGCAATTCCCGGCGTGGCCAGCGTCACAAGCGAACTCACCGACGAGGACTGGCTCTCAAGCGGCAGCTTGTCGAACAAGTCCCGATCCACATCGGTGTGTGTCACCGGATCGTTCTCCACTAGATCTCCTCCGTTTTCTACGACGGTCACGCTGGTCGCAGCGGAGCCGATTTTCAAACCCACGTTTGCGCTTACCGGAACCCCCGACCGGATATCGACGTCCTGCACGTAGGATTGAAATCCAGCCGCCGTAACCGTCATGTGATACGGATTGAACGGCACATTGGAAAACGCAAAATGTCCGTCTGAACCCGAAGTTGCCGTGTGATCGTAGCCGCTCACTGGATTCTGAATCTCGATCGCCGCTCCCGCCACGGCCGCTCCCGATGGATCGGTCACTATGCCTTGCAGAGATCCGAAATTCCCCGATTGCGCGTGGAGAGAAACGCCAAAACTCAAAACGAAAACACACACCAACATCACACCGCGAAACACACGCTTGTGATTCATCGTAGCTCCTTGTTGGGTCCGTCTTCGATTGCATAATCGAAGTTGACCCGCGCTGGGCCTTTTGTGGAGGCCGTATACGCAGGCCGAACACTCCCGCGAAAAGAAGCGGGAGCGGCGGCGCGAACAAGCGCTGAAATCTGTGGAGTTAGGCGGTTGGGGGTGCGCGGGAAGAGCTAGGGAAGAGTCCCGGTGCGGCGTACAAATTCGCTTCAGGTTGCGGCGCGAGCGCCACAACCGAGCGCATAACAACTAAGGAAACCTGCGCCACCGGCCCCGTCGCCGGCATATGTGCAACCTGGCAGATCGGGCAAGCCGCTGCGGTCGATGGATCGTCGTGGTGCCACAGGCCGCCCGCGGCCAGGAAGCAAAACAGCGCCGCGAACGCTGCTACTAGCAGCACTCGCTGCCGAATTTCGCGGATCGAATTGTCGCGACGCGTCTTCATCACGCTCGTAAATCAGACCTGCAAGACGTCGCCTTCCCGCGCGACCATTTCGTACAGCACCGGATTCACAAAAAATCCCAGCAGCAATCGCGAAATCAATCCCGCCACAATCACGATCGCAAATGGTTTCTGCGTATCGGACCCGATCCCTGTCGAAAGCGCCGCGGGCAGCAATCCTAAGCACGCCACCAGCGCCGTCATCATGATCGGCCGCAGCCGCATCAGCGAAGCCTCGCGCGTGGCCGTGCGAATATCCCTTCCTTCGAGTCGCAGCTTATTGATGAACGACACCAGAATCACGGCTGTCTCCACCGATACACCCAGCAGCGCCAGCAATCCCAGCACCGACGAAACGCTGAACGGCGTATGTGTCAATTTCAGCGCGATCAGCGCACCCACCGGCTCCGTGATCACCACGCCAACCGCGATCGACACTGGAAACTTAAAGTTGCCGTACAACGCGAAAAGAATCATGAATATCAGCAGTAACGCCAGCGGCCCGATGATCTCCATCTGGTGTTCCGCTTCCAGGAATTCGCTATATTCCCCGCCCCACGCCAGCGAATAGCCGGGCGGCAGCGATCTCGCCACGTCCGCAATCGAGCGTTGACCTTCCTTCACCGCGCTCTCTAGGTCGCGGCCTTCGATGCTGTACTGCACCCCGATGTAGCGCGAATTGTTCTCGCGGTAAATGAACGAAGCGCCGCTGGCTTCCTTAATGCTCGCGAGCTCGCTCAGCGGAATCTGCTGACCCGACGGCGTGCCCACCAGCAGGTCGCCGATCGCCTCCGGCCCTTCGCGGAATTCCGGCTTCATGCGCACTACAAGGTCAAACAGTTTCTCTCCCTGAATCACTTGCGTGGCCGCTTGGCCTCCCACGGCCGTTTGCACCACGGTTTCCACATCCGCGACATTGATTCCGTAGCGCGCAATCTTGTCTCGATCGATGTTGATCAGCAGGCTCGGCTGCCCCAGTTCGCGCACCACGGTTAATTCCGTGAATCCTGGCACGTTCGCTAGGCGTCGCTTGATCTCAAGCGCCGTCTGCTGCAAAACGTTCAGGTCGGGCCCGTACACTTTCACCGCCAGCGCGCTCTTCAGACCTGTCAACGCTTCGTCCACCGCGTCTTCCGCCGGCTGCGTGAAGTTGAAGATCACGCCGGGAAACGCGTCGAGCTTCTTCTGCAGATCCTCTGTCAACTCGGCTTTGTCGTGAATCGAGCTCACCTTCCACGAAGAATCGCCGTAAGGTTTCAGGCCCACATAAAACTCGTCGTTGAAAAATCCTGTCGGATCCGTGCCGTCGTCCGGGCGCCCCAATTCCGAGCCGACGTCGGTCACCATCGGATACTGCATCAGGATGTCGCGCACCTGCGGGCTGAACTTCGCCGCTTCTTCGTAGGAAATCGTGTACGGCATCGTGGCGCGCACCCAGATCGCGCCCTCGTCCAGATGCGGCATAAATTCGCCGCCGATGAAGGGCACCAGCAGCAGCGTCGCGCCGAAAATCAGCATGGCCACGATCACCGTCGTCTTCGGCCGATCGAGGCACCAAGTTAGCTGCCCTTCATACGTTTTCTTGATCCACTCAAAGGGCTTGTTCTGATACTCGTGCACGCCCTTGCGGAACCACGCCGAGCACATCACCGGCACGAACGTCAGCGTCAGGATCAGCGCTCCGATCAGTGCGATCGACATCGTATCCGCCATCGGGTGAAACAATTTGCCCGACGGCCCGCTCAGCGCATAAATCGGAATGTACCCCGCGATGATCACAGCCACGGAATAAAAAATCGGTCGGTCCACATCTTTCGCGGCGTGCAGAATCACATCGTAGAGGTTGTATTCGGTCCCTTCGCGCAGTCCCAACTCGCGATAAATATTTTCGACCATCACCAGCGTGCCGTCGATGATGATGCCGAAATCGATTGCGCCGATCGAAAGCAAATTCGCCGCCACGCCGCTCGCGTGCAGAAAAATGAACGAGAATAGCAGTGCTAGCGGAATCGTCAGCGCCACGATCACCGCCGCTCGCCAGCTCACCAGGAAAAAGATCAGCACGATCAGCACCAGCGCCATTCCGCGCAACAGGTTGCCCTCGACCGTGTCCGTCGTCAGCCGCACCAGATCGCTGCGGTCGTAGTACGGCACCACTTTCACGTCGGGCGGAAGCACGTGCTCGTTCAGCTCTTTTGTTTTCGCCTCCACGCCCCGCAGCACGTTTTGCGCTTGCTCGCCGGTCAGCATCAGGATCACGCCTTCCACGGCGTCATCCGTCTTGTTGAATCCAAATTCCCCGAGCCGCGGCGCGTTGCCGATCGTCACCTCGCCGATATCACTCACTCGCACCGGCACGCCGTTCGCCGTGCCCACAATCACGTTTCCGATGTCGGTCTCGTCTCGTAACAGCCCGAGCCCCCGCACGTAATAAAATTGTCCCCCTTGCGAGTAAAATCCGCCGCCCGCGTTCGCGTTGTTCGCGGCGAGTTGGTTCACCACCTGCGGCACCGTGATGTGATAGCCGAAGAGCTTCCCCGGATCGAGCAGCACCTGATACTGCATCACCGTCCCGCCGAATCCCGAGTCGTCCGCCACGCCGCGCACTTGCTTGTACTCCCGCTCGATCACCCAATCTTCGAACGTTTTCAATTCCTGCGCTGATCGGTCCGGACTCACCAGCACGTAACGATAGATCAGCCCTGAAGGGCTAGAGAGCGGCGCCAGCGTCGGCGTCACACCTGTCGGATATGTCACCTCGCTCAGCCGCTGAAACACGATCTGTCGGGCGAAATAATTGTCGGTATCTTCGTCGAACGTCAAGATGATGTCCGAGAGCCCGTAGAGCGAAATCGACCTCTGAATCACCATCTTCGGCACGCCGTTCATTTCCACTTCGGTCGGCAGCGTCACCAGCCGCTCGACTTCTTCCGCCGCGTGCCCCGGCCACTGCGTGATGATCTCCACCATCGGCGGCGAGAGGTCCGGATACGCGTCCACCGGCATGCGCTGGAAGGAAATGATTCCCGCCACCGCGATGAACACGGTGAACATCATGATCAGAAACCGATTCTTCAGTGAAAATTGTACGATCCGATGAATCATAAGAACCCGTTGCCTCAGTGTTCACGCAACATAATGTTCAAACGAATTAGTGTTGAAGCGTATTCGCGAATTGCAGGAACAGACTGCCGTCCCCCACCACTTTTTCCCCTGCGGTAAGTCCGCTCTTTATTTCGGTCTGCCCGCCCTGGCTTTCTCCGATATCGACCGTCCGGCGGCCAAACTGATTCGTCCCGCTCTCCACATACACGAAAGGATGATTTTCGTCGTCGCGCAGCACCGCCGCGTCCGGCACGGCGATCGCGTTGTCGATCGAGCCGGCCGCGACCGTCGCCACGCAGTACATATTGTTTTTCAGCTTTTCGCCGGCGTTGTCGACAACGATCCTTGCTTGCAGCGTCCGTGTCGTCGGATCGACTGCCGATGAATTGAACGCGATCTTTCCGTGGAAAATATCGGGATAGGCATCGGTCGTCACTGTCACTGGATCGCCCACATTCACGAACGCCAGATCGCCCTCATATACGTTCGCCAGAATCCACACCGTGCTCATGTCCGAAATCACGAACGCCTGAGTCGTTCCCGGTGTAAGCAATTGTCCGGGCGCGACATCGCGCTCCACCACTTCGCCCGCGATTGGCGCCAGCAGAGGAATCTCCGGCGTCGATTGCATCTTTTCCAGGTCCGCCGGATTCGTGATGCCCAGAATTCTTAATCCTTGTTCCGCCGCATCCAGATCGGCCTGCGCCTGATTGCGGTCGGACTCGGCCTGCAATAGATCGCGTTGCGCGATCGCGTTGTGCGCGTAAAGATCCTGTGCTCGCTTATAATTTTCGTCCGCCACGCGGAAAGTGTCGTGCGCCTTCAAATACGCCGCGCGCATCTGCGAGTAATCCGGGCTGCTGATCATCAACAGCGGTTGGCCCGCGCGCACATGCTCGCCCGGCACCGCCAGGATGCGGGTCACCGGTCCGCCCACTTGCGTGATCACCGGCGTAGTGTGAAACGCGTTGTAAGCGACCGCCCCGGTCAACCGCAGCGTGCGCGTCAGCTTCTGCGGCTTCAGCGTCACAATTTGCACGTGCGACATCTGGTCCGCCGGAATCGTGAAAAGTTCCGGCGTTTCCGATTTCGTTGCGTTCGCGGAATACGACGTCATGTTGCTCGCGCTCTCGCTCGAGCCGCATCCGCTCACGATCGACGGCAGCGCGATCGCCATCGCAATCGCGGCGCGCGCTCCCCACTCCCAACCGCGACTCGTGCGCTTCTCTAACTTTTTCATGGCAGCGACCTCGTTCCCACTGCTTCGCGAACCTGTTCGAGCGCCACCAAATAAGCGGCCAGCGCTTGCCGATATGCCAACTGCGTCGCGCGATAGCTGCGCTCCGCATCCAGAAAGTCCAACAAACTCGCCGCGCCGCGCCGGTAGGCGTACTCGCTGATGTCGCGGTCTTGTTTCGCGTCGTCCAGATATCCGGAGCGATAGATACTCACGATCTGATCGTTCGTCTGCAGGCTTTCGTACGCGTCCTTTACGTCCGTCATTACTTGTCCGTTCGCCAGATTTTCCTGTTCCTGCGCCTGCGTGATCGCGAAATGTGTGCGCGCGATTTCCCCTTGGTTGCGGTCGAAAATCGGCAGTTGCATGCTGCCGAACAGCGAGGCCGAACTCACGTCCGCCACATGCGTGTAATTGATTTGTCCCGTGATGTCGCGTTTCCCATCCGCTTTCGCCAATTCCCACTGCCCATTCGCCAGCGTCACGCCCTGCTGCGCCGCACGCAGATCGGGCCGAGATGTCAGAGCCCTGGACTGCAAATCCTCCAGATTCGCTTTCATTGGCACGTAGTCGAAATCTCCGGCCACGTCATAATCTGCGGAGACCGATTCGTATCCCAGCAGTTGCCGCAAATCCGAAAGTCCCTGCACCCTCGCCAACTCCGCCTGCGATACGTCGGTCTGAAACTCCAGTAGCTGCAACTTGATCTTCAAATAATCGTCTTCGCCGATGTCGCCCGCTTTGTAGCGCTCCTGGCTGATGTCCACTGAGTTTTGAAAACTCTTCAGATCTTCCTGCGCCAGCGCCAGCGTTGATTCCGCCAATTGCACGTTGACGTAGTCCGTCGCGACCTCGAACGTAATCGTCCGTTCGTTGTCCGCCACCGTAGACCGCGTCACGGCCGTCTGGTCCTCCGCTGCCGCAAGTCGATGCTGCCGTTTTTTCCCGCGCTCAAACAGATAGCTCACGCCCAGGTCGAATTGCGCGCTGTTGTCCAGATATGTTGAGCTGAATTGGCTCGGCTGAAAGATCGGAATAAATTGCGCGTCGCCCATCAGCACTGGATCGGGCCGCAGGTTCGCGGTGATCTCCTGCGCTTTGCTCTGGTCTATGGTCGATTGCGCGGCCAGCAAACTGTGATTGTGTGCCAGCGCCATTTGAACCGCTTCGTCGAGCGTGATTCTCACCGGTCCCTGCGTCTGCGCTCGCAGCGTTTCGGAGCCGGCGAGCCCCGCGAAGCAAATAGCGAACGCCATCGCGATACTCGATAACCGCACGTGCTTGATATTCATGGTCACATTCCTTCAATTCATGGCAAGTTCAGGTGCGCTCTCTACTTTGCGCCTGCCGGAATCGGGTACGGGCTCGGTTTGGAGCCCGCCTGAGTCTTATAGGGCCGGTGTGCGCCGCGCGCTCCCCTGAACGGAATTGGGGCACGCGGTGCGAGAAAGCGTTCGACAGCGAGGCTTAAGCGATTGGGGGTGCGCGAGAAGAGGTGGGAAAAAGTCCGGGTGCTACGTACAAAATCGCGTCCGCTTGCGGCGCCATCGCCACAACGGTTCGCACCACAACGACGGATGGCTGCGCCACAGGCCCCGTCACCGGCATGTGCGCCACCTGGCAGATCGGGCAGGCCGACGCGGCGTTCGGATCGTCGTGATGCCACAATCCGCCCGCGGCCAGGAAACAAATCAGCGCGGCAAAAGCCGCGGCAAGTACGATTCGCGAGTAAACTCTGCGGGTCAGTCCGCGCGGAGCGCGTGGTTTCAACGGATTGTCTTGGGGCGTCATCGAATTCGCTTGAACGAGAGCCGCTTACCCGTATGGACAGCGAACCCTGATTCTACACTAGATGGCGGCGGACGCTGTCGGGTTGCGCGGCCAGTGCCCGGTCGGGCACGGGGTCTAGGCCGATTGGCGCAGCGCGCGCTCCACCAGCTCTAGGCACCGCGCCGCACGCTGCCGTACCGCGCCATCTTGGCCTTCGCGGCTCTGGCGCGAAGCTTCAAGTTCGTCCGCGATTGCCAGCGCCGCAAGTACGGCTACGCGCACGGAATCCACGGTGCCCGTAGCGCGCGCCACATCGCGCATTTTTGCATCCACCATGCGCGCCAATTTCTCAACGTATGCCGGTTCGAGCTCCCCGGCGATCGTGTACGGCTGATCGTAGATTTCCACTTTCACGCGATGTGACACGAGACACTCACTCCCGAGCGGGGCTGCGCCATTTTCCAGCCGCGCGCGCCAGGAAACAAGCGAATCCTTCAACAGCCCCAAGCGCGCACGCTCTGTTCTCGGTTTGTGTAGCGGAGGCCTTCAGTGTAAGTTGCCACGACATGGTTTACAGGGGTTGCCGGGACATCCTTTCCACTTTTGGATCTCCGTTCGCGCTTCGTTCTTCCGCGGAGGGTGCGCAGGGAGCCCGCAGGGCGACCGGAGCGCCCTCCGCAGTAGCGTCGCGCTCCACTACCAGTGCTCTGGAATAGCGGCGCTCG
>JBAQYV010000111.1:0-56049 GCA_049790315.1 Candidatus Acidiferrales bacterium
GATTTTGTGGGCTCGGCTGCGGACAAAGGGCCTGATGGCAAATTGCACGCGGAGGAAGTCCACATTTTTCCGGAAGCGATGCGCGGTACCGGCGAAGGACATCGGCCGATGGGGCCGGATCCAAATCGCACGATGACGAATGGGACCGTGAGCGGCGGGGCGAACGATCCTGAAGCGCGCACGATGACGAATGGCACGGTGGGCGCGGCGACCGGTTCCGCGTCGCGCACAATCACGATTGAATACAACGGCGGCGTGCAGCAGATTGAGGTTGGTCCTGACGTGCCGATCATCACGCTCGTGGTGGGCGATGCGAGCTTGTTGAAGCCGGGCGCGACTGTCTCGCTTGTGGCCGTGCGGACAGATGGCGGCCTGGTTGCCACGCGGCTCACGGCGGAGAAAGACGGCGTCAAGCCTCGATAATCTCCGGTTTGTGCGCCCCGCGCGAACCGAAAAAGGCGAGGCAGATGGCGTGTGGACCCCTCCCCCCTACCGTGTTTTTTGGAAGTGTTGATTCTAAACGACTTTAAGTCCTTTAAGCCGGAAGTGTTGATTCCAGGGGACTTTAAGTCCTTATTCCCAGAAGTGTTGATTATAATCGGCTTGAAGTCTTTCGTAATGTGCGAGATGCGGGAAAGCGAGAAAATCCTGGAAGTGTTGATTCCAGAGGGGTTAGCGCAATGCTGTAGAGTGCTTATTCTATTGGCTTTAACGAAAAAACGAGGGGAAACAGAGGGGCGAAATTCGAATTGAAATCCAATGTACATTACGAAGTATAGCAAACTCTTGACGTGGCGTCAAGTGCATCTTCGGGCAGAGGCCGCGATGCTTCGCTCGCGATCGACGCGTGATGCGACTGTGGGCTTGCGTGATTCATGCCGGATCATTATAAGCGGGCTGGCCGTGCGCGAGAGTTTTGCATAGGAAGAGCGAGCCGAAGACAGAGACCCAACAGGATCGTGGGGACGGAGAGAAAAATGACGAAGACTACGGCGTGCATTTTTGTGCTGGCGATTGCGGGAGCGGCGGCGATTGCCGCGGGGCAAGCGACCGCACCACCGGCTGTTGGGCAACAAACTCCGGCGCAGCAGGCTCCGGCGCAATCAAGTGCGGGCCAACCTGCCGCGGCGCAATCAACATCCGGACAATCCGCCGCGGCGCGGCAGGCAATTCCGGAGCCGATGCCGCCGGGGCCGAATCCGAATTCGCAATATCGACTGGGTCCGGACTCGATGCCACAGGATGGAGTGCCGAAGGGCGAGATCCGCGGGCCGTTCATTCTGCCGAGCCAGATTTTTCCCGGCACACAGCACACATACTGGGTGTACGTGCCGGCGCAATACGATCCGGCGGTTCCGGTGGCGGTGATGGTTTATCAGGACGGGCAGGCGTTCAAGGATCCGGATGGAGATTTGCGCGCGCAGAACGTGATGGACAATCTGATTTACCGGCGGGAGATTCCGGTGATGATCGGAGCGTTCATCGATCCGGGACGCACGCCGGAACAGCCCGAGCCGACGCCGCAGGATTGGGGCGATCACACGACGAATCGGCGCATCGAGTACAACACGCCGGACGATAAGTATGCGCGCGTGATCACCGAGGAATTGATGCCGGTGCTCTACAAGGAATACAACATCTCAAAAGATCCGGAGATGCATGGGATCGGGGGATCGAGTTCGGGGGCGATCGCGGCGTTCGCGGTGGCGTGGGAGCGGCCCAACGATTTCCGCAAGGTGCTGAGCAACGTGGGGAGTTTCGTGGACATCGAGGGCGGCTACGTCTATCCGGAGCGCGTGCTGGCGAGCGAGCGAAAACCGATCCGCGTGTTTCTGTGCGACGGGCGCAACGACAATCGAGGACACCGTCCCGACGGCAGCTATGACCAGAAGTGGGATTGGTTCTATCAGAATGTGCGCCTGATGAAGGCGCTTACGGCAAAGGGTTACGACGTGAATTACACGTGGGGCATGAATCTGCACGGTCAGAAATATGGCGGGGCGATTCTGCCGGACATGATGCGCTGGCTGTGGCGCGATGGTCCGGTGTCAACGGATCCGAACGATATGGTGGAGCGGTCGTTCCGGCAAGCGGCGGGGAATAAGAATTAAGTTTTGATATCGCGACCAGATCAAAAGGTCACTGTCTATCCTGCTTCGATCACGGTGCCGAGTTTCTTCGGCCCGTCTCCCCATCGTTGGCGGAGCCAGCGATTCATTGGCTCTGAATAGAATCGCGCGACAAGTTCGCCGAGCAATCCCGCAAGAATAATGGCGGCGATGAAGAATATTGGAACCGCCCACATCGGTTTGCCGGCCCTGAGGAACAGATGAAGGCACGCGAAGACGACAAACATGTGCGTGAGATAAGTCTCATAGCTGCGCTGGCCCAGGACGAGTAGCGGAGCCAATACGCGTGGGCTGCGCCATTTGGTTTGGGTTGCGGTGACAATGACCATGCAGACGCCGGCGGCGAGGATCGTCATGTCCAATCCAGTACGGTCTAGCCAAAAGGAATATGCCCGGATCGAGAAACCGAGAATGAAGATCATGAGCGCAGCGCCCACGCTTCCCACAATCAGAAGAACGCGGCGAGAGAGCTGACCTCGCGGCAGGAAGAGCGCGGTGAGGCAGCCAAGAGCGATCGCGTCCATCGCTCCGAGATAGGATTTGTCCTGCCAGATCTCATTGCCGTGCGTGAAAACGGTGCGCGCGAAAGGTCCCACGATCACGAACGCGAGAAGAACCGCGACGAGCAATTTGCCCCGGCCGAGAATGCGGCAAATGAGTGGAAAGAAAAGATAGAACATTTCCTCCACGGAAAGCGACCAAAGAACGTCCCAGTTGGCGGGGAGATAGCCTCGGCGGGCCTCAAGCACATTGACGTGAAATGTGAGCGCCGCGAGCAGCGCACGGCTGAGGCCCCCGGTTTTTTGCGTAACAGTAAAATCCTGGAGATGCGCGGCATGAAGGATGCTCAGTAAAGCGAGCAACGATAGAAGTAACGGGGCGATGCGAGCGAACCGCAGCAAATAGAAGTCGCGCACATTGATGCGAGCAAGAGAACCCCAGCGCCGGAGCGTTATGGATGTGATCAGGAAGCCGGAAATCACAAAGAAAATCTGGACGCCGTACTGGCCGTTCCACACGAGCGAGTTCACGAGTTGGTGCGGCAAACTTCGGGTGTAAGGTACTCTCGCGATCAGCAGTCGGATGTTGACGTGATTCATCAACACGAAAAAGATCGCCAGGCCTCGAAGCAGATCGATGCCGTCGACCCTGGTCCAACTGCGTGCGAGATTTCCGGGCCGGCAATCTTGAGGCGTCATCGTTATTGGCGGCGTTCACGCGCGACTTCGGCGTCGAATGCCTTCCGGATTACCTCGTCGGGTCCCGTCCAGCGAAGGCCCTGGTAGCGGTCATTGTCCAGGCGCCCGGGCGAGGCCACTCCCAGGGCCATACAGTAGCCGTATTGCATTCGGACCCAAATCGGCATGACCTCGTCCTTCTTGCCGGGCTTGAAGAACCGCATGAGCCCGATGATTCTGCGAATCATTCCGACCGACATCAAGCGCTTCAATCCGAAGTCGACGCCGGTCACTCGCTTGGCGGCATCTTGCGCTTGCTTCGCGGTGAGCTGCGCGCCCGCAATCAGCAGCTTGCTCGGGGTCGGATTCGGGTCCATGGCCACGGCGGCGGTGAACTCGGCGGTGTTCGCAATTGTGGTGAACTCCATGACAGTGTCCGGCGAGCCGAGATACGTCACGCGCCGCTTCTTGTAGTCGAAGAGCACCCAGCCGGTGCCCAAGAGCTCCATGAACGCGCCTTGAAAGATGGAGGTGAACTCGAGGGTCGAATTCGACTGCCGAATGATCTCGGCAGCCCGCTGATGGAAGATGAGCCGCAAGTCAAAATTACGGTTGGCGCCGACAGGGAGTTTCGTGATGTCGAGCGAGTAGTCCGAGGGAATGAACCTGCGAGCGCCGGCTTTGATCGCCGCATTGAGCAGCCGCGACTGAACTCCGACGATGACGTCTTCGAGCCCCTGCAGCGCAGAGACGACGCAGTAGGCCCCGGCGCACACCCGGTTCAGATCGTCGTCGCTGTGGTAGTCCACCGGCTCGATGGCGAGCAGTTGGTCGGCGGGGCTCGCCGGCGCGTCGGCGGACGCCACATGGGTGCTACTCTTTCGCACCAATCCCCGGACGAGCACGGGCTGCCCATCGGTTCGCGCGCGTGACAGCAACGCATCGCATACGAGCTTCCCCAGATTTCCTCGGGCCCCTGCGACGACGATGATTCTTTGAAGGTTGTTCATTGCCTTCTCTCAGGTGTCCCCGGCAGACGAGAGCGCGCCCGCACAGCCCGCGCGGTATCGCACGATAGCACTATTAAATTAAACCGGAAACGGCGCGCGTGAGACCAATCCGCGCGCTATGAATCCGCGTTAGCCTTCCTCTTCTTCGGTGGGTTCGCCGGCGCGGGCGGCTTTGGCGGCGGCGATCACTTTGTCGGCGGTTTCGTTGGGCATGAAATCGTAGTGGGCGAATTCCATTGAGTATGTGGCGCGGCCCTGGGTCATCGACGTTAGGTCGGTGGCGTAGGACAACATTTCGGCGAGCGGGACCTGGGCTTTCACGATTACGCTCGAGGCGCGGACTTCGCTGCCGGCGATGCGGCCGTGGCGGGAGCTTAGATCGCCCATGATGTCGCCGGAGTAATGATCGGGGGCATAGACTTCGACGTTCATTACGGGTTCGAGGAGGGCGGGCCTGGCGGATTTCATGGCTTCTTTGAAGGCGAGAGAGCCAGCGATTTTGAAGGCCATGTCGGAAGAATCCACGTCGTGATATTTGCCGTCGTAAAGCACGGCGCGGAAATCGACCACAGGGCAACCGGCGAGGAAACCGCGCTCAGCGGCGGCGCGCACACCTTTTTCCACTGAAGGAATGAAATTTCTGGGAATGGCGCCGCCGAAAACGTCGTCGACGAATTCAAAGCCGGCGCCGCGCGGCAAAGGTTCGATGCGCACGCGGCAGACGGCGAATTGTCCATGGCCGCCGGTTTGCTTTTTGTGTTTGCCCTCTGCGTCGCCTTTGGCGCGGATGGTTTCGCGGTAGGGAACTTTTGGCGGCTTCAGCAGCAGCTCGACGTGATAGCGCTTGCGAAGTTTCGCGACGACGACTTCGACATGCTGCTGGCCGGAGCCGGCGAGCAGAAATTCCTTAGTCTGCGGATCGCGCGAAAAACGCAGCGCCAAATCTTCTTCGAGAATGCGGTGGATGGCGACGCCGATGCGGTCTTCGTCGGCGCGCGTTTTGGCCTCGATGGCGAAGGTGATGGAAGGCTCAGGAATGTGCGGCGGCGGATAGTGTATGGGAGCGCCTTTATCGCCGAGCGTGTCGCCGGTGACAGTGTCTTTGAGCTTGGCGACGGCGCCGATGTCTCCGGCGTGCAACTCGGCGACGGCGGTGGCGGATTTACCCTGCATCACTTGCACATGCTGCAAGCGCTCGCTTGAATCGTGCGTGAAATTCTGGAGTGTCGCGTCATTTTTCAGCGTGCCGGAATTCACTTTGAAATAACTGATGCGGCCGGCGAAGGGATCGGCAAGCGTCTTGAAGAAAAATAGAGAGACCGGCTCGGCGTCGGCGATACGGCGTTCGACGGGCTGGCCTTTGCCGCCGGTTTCGCTGCGGCCTTCGGCGCGTCCGCGCGCCGCGGGATCGGGGAAAATATCGACGATCAAATCGAGCAGCGATTGGCTGCCGATATTGTGAAGCGCGGAAGTAAGCACGACGGGCTGAATGCGTTTGGCGATGAAAGCGGCGCGGAGGCCTTTTGTGAGATCGTCGATGGGCAGCGTGCCTTCCGCGAAGAATTCTTCCATCAGCGCGTCGTCGCCTTCGGCGACCATCTCGACCAGGGCTTCGTGGGCTTGCTTGGCGGCGTCGGCCATATCATCGGGGATGGGCTCGATTTTGGCGTGACCGTCGCCGCCGGGCTGGTAGATGTGCGCTTTCATCGAGATTAGGTCGACGACTCCGCGAAAATTCTTTTCTTCGCCGATCGGCAACTGGACGGCGACTACGCCGCGGCCGAAAACTTGTTGAATCGAGGCGAGCGCGCGGTCGAAATTCGCCAGCTCGCGATCCATCCAATTGATCACAAACGCGCGCGGGAGATCGTACTCGGTGGCGTAGTCCCAAACTTTTTCGGTGACGACTTGCACGCCGGCGACGGCGTCGACGACGATCAGAGCGGAATCGGCGGCTACGAGCGAGGCTCGGGCTTCGTTCACGAAGGTGCTGTAGCCGGGCGTATCGAGGAAATTGATCTTGGTTTTTTCGGATTGACCATTCGGAGCCCATTCGGCGAACGCAAGACTGGTTTGAATCGAGATTTTGCGCGCGATTTCTTCGTCGTCCCAATCGGTAATCGCGGTGCCTTCGGCGACCTTGCCAAGCCGGTTGGTCATCCCCGCGGTGAAGAGCAGAGCCGATACGAGCTGCGTCTTGCCCGTATCGCCGTGACCGACAATTCCAACATTGCGAAGGAAGGATGTTTCGTAGGCTTTCATGTGCACCCCCATCCCGGCCTGGAGAGTGGTCCCCAGGTGTTCGTGCTCGGAAAGGTCCGCCGACGCCGCGGTTCGATGCCCGACGAGCGGGATGCTAGCACTCCGGTTAGGGCGACGCAACGATTGCGGAATATGGGGGAGGCGAAGGTGCGGGAAAGGCGAGGGGCGCTCGATGAGCGCGATTTCCGCGGATCACTCTTCGTCGTGAATGGTTTTGATGCGCACGATTTCAAATTCGCGGGTGCCCGCGGGAGTCTGCACGCTGACGTCCTCGCCAACCTTTTTGCCAAGAAACGCTTTGCCGATGGGCGAGGTGGTCGAGATTAAACCTTTGGTTGCGTCGGCTTCCTCGGTGGTGACGAGCTTGTATTCGGCTTCGGGTTTTTTCGCTTCGCGCACCCAGACGCGCGAGCCATAGCCGGCGCGGTCCTTGGGGATGTTGTTAAGGTTGAGCATTCCCAAATCGCCGAGCCGTTTTTTCAATTGGCCGAGACGCGCGGAGACGAAGCCCTGGCGCTCTTTGGCGTATTTATATTCGGCGTTCTCGGAAAGGTCGCCGTGGGCGCGCGCGACCATGATTTCTTTGGGGAGATCGAAAGCCAGCTCGTGTTCGAGCTGGGCGATTTCATCGGCGAGTTTTTTCTTAACGTTGGTGAGTGCGTCGGCCATATGCGATTCTTTCTCTTTCCGGCCAGAAGTGCGACGGCTCTTTTCTTTGAAGAATGGACGGCCAAGAAATGCGCGACGTTTCGTGCGTCAGGAAACGCGATTATAGAGGCACGTCGCGCCGCGCTACAAGAGGATGCCGCTCGGGTGTTGCAAGGTTGCGCGGCGGCACGAGGCGATCAGTGGACGCGCAGCGTCACGGTCGCCGTCTTGGTGTGGCCTGCCGCGTCTTGCGCGGTCAACGTGTAGGTGGTGTCGGCGTGCGGAGAGACATCGACGCAGCGGCTGTACGACGGCCACACGGCGCCGGCCGGCGGATCAAGGCTTACCTGCTTGGCGTTCGCGACTCCATAGCAAAGTTCCGCCGTGTCGCCTGGGTGGATCGAAATAGGGCTGGCGTAAAAATTCAAGATCTTGAAATTGTCGCCACCCATGGCGTCGACAATGCGCTGATCCTGCGCGCGCGTCTTCTCAGCGGCGCGTTCGGCGGCGGCGCGATTGGCTTCCCAGCGGGAGAAAAAGATATAGCCGACAACTAAGGCGACGACCACAAGCATGGCGGTGGAGTAGAGAAGGGGATTGCGAAGTGGGCTGGACGGCTCTTGATCAGAATTTGGTTTCATAAAACAGATCACGCGTGGCGGAGGCGGACCTCCCTCCGGCCATGATACTCGATTTGAAGAAGCCGAGGCATCGGGAGACCCAGACGCCGAAAGGATCTTACCGGCAGACGTTCATTATTATTATGTATCGGGACATGTCTGTGGCGCGTACCGACGAGACTTCCGCGAGCGGGTTTGCGACGGGAGGCGAGGCTAAAGCACTGTTTATAAATGGATTATGGTTGCCGGACCGACGAATTCCCGATCGATTCTGAAAAAACGCCAATATGTGGGAAATGATATGCCACTTTATGGAAGTTTCCACAAACGGGCTTCCACCTAAAATCGAATATCGAGAGCCTTCTACTCCCGTAAGTTGTTCATTTAAAACTCGATATGGGTCGGGAGGGGAAGGCGGGACTTGGCGTCGCAATGGAAGCCTTCGTGCTACTACCGGTAAGCAACAGAGCCGTACGTGTGTCCCTCCGGGAGGGAAGGCGCCGAGAGCGATGTCAGGTCATGAGCGAATCACGGAAGTATTGAACGAGCCTGCCACTTCGGGGAAGGCTGACGGATTCGTGGCTGGCATGGATCCAGTGATGCAATCACTGGAGCGTGTGGAGGCGGATATTGCGGGAACGAATATCCCGATTTTATTGACCGGTGAGAGCGGCGTGGGGAAGGAAGCTCACGCGCGGCACATACACAGACTTTCGGGGCGCCCGGTTGAGAATTTTCATAAGGTGCACTGCGCGGCCATGAATGAAATGCGGTTCGCGGAAGTGCTGGCCGAAGCGAGCGAAAGGGCAGAATCGGCGCGCGGAAGTTCACTGACGCTGTTTTTTGATGAGGTGAGCGAGCTCGATTCGCAGTGCCAGAAAATGCTTCTTGCATCGCTGCCCGACGATGAATCGAGCCCGGGGAGCGGAACGAATTCGGCACGGCTGATTTCGGCGACGGTGATGAATCTGGAATCCGAAGTACAAGAGGGACGGTTCCGCAAGGAACTCTACTATCGATTGAACGCGGTATGTTTGCGGCTGCCGCCGTTGCGAGAACGGAAGATGGATATCGCGCGACTGGTTCCCCATTTTCTCGACAAGCAATCGAGCCTGTTGCAGCGGCCTCGTCCGGCGCCGTCGGTGCGGACCATGAAGCGATTGGCCGACCACGCGTGGCCGGGAAATTTGCGCGAGCTGGAAAACATGGTGAAGAGAATCGTGATCCTTGGCGACGAGGATTTTGCACTGGCGGAATTGGCGCACGCGGGGGTTCTATCGGCTTCGTCCGTCCGGGTGCCCGATGCGGAAGGAACGTCACTGAAGGTTGCGTCTCGTGCGGCATCGCGAGAAGCCGAACGCAGTTTGATTTTGAAGACGCTGGAGCACACGCGATGGAACCGCAAGCTGGCGGCCCAGCAACTGCATATCAGCTACAAATCGTTGCTTTGCAAGATCAAGCAATTTGAAGAATTGGGCAAAGCAGCAGGCTGAAGGAGCCCGGGGGCCCGGCGCATAACGAGATTCATTCCAGCGGCTAAAACAGCAGCCGCAACAGAAGCCAGGAGCGATAGTCGTGAGAGAAATTACGCCGCAAGACTTCATGTCGATGCTTCGGAGGCGCTGGACGGTGTGCGCATACCTAGCCACGGTGGGCCTCGTGATCGGGATCGCGCTGGCGTTTTTGCTGCCGAAGCGCTACGAGTCCACGACGCTCGTGCTGGTTCAGCAACCGGCCGTTTCGGCGACATTCGTTCCAGCGGCGCTGGGCGACGATTGGAATCAGCGGTTGGGTTCGATGAAGGAGCAGATCCTGAGCCGCACGCGTTTGAGCGACGTGATCCAAAAACTGAATCTTTACCCGAGCGATGTAGGGCGTGTTGCGACGGACGTACTCGTGGCGCGCTTGATGAAGGCCATCGACGTCGAGGCGATTGACCCGACTCCGGGCGATCCAGACCGGTCGCTGCCCGGCTTCACAGTTACGGTAACTTTTCAGGACCCGTATCACGCCCAGCAGATCTGTCAGGAAATCACGTCGATGTTCCTCGGGCAGAGCGAGAGATCCCGGGAAGAGCACGCCGAGAACACCACCGAATTCCTTTCGCAACAGCTGGACGAAGCCAAGAGCAAGCTGGACGACCAGGACGCGAAGCTGGCGGATTTCGAACGTAAGAATTTAGGAGCATTGCCGGATGAAGAGCAAACGAACCTGAATTTGCTGATGGGGCTGAATACACAACTGGAAGCGGTGACGCAGAACCTGGGGCGGTTGCAGCAGGAAAAAGCCTTCAACGAATCACTTCTGGAGCAGCAACTCGCTTCGTGGAAGCAATCTCAAGTGAGTCAGGACCCGACGACGCTTCAGCAGGAGAAGCAATTGGCCGAAGCCAAACTGACGGCGCTCCGCGGGCAATATACCGACGCGTACCCGGATGTGGTGAAGGCCAAGGAAGAACTGGACGCGATCAATCGGAAGATTGCGGCGGCGGATCAAGCGGGGGCGCCCGACACTAGCGTTGCCGCCAAACCGAGCACGATGGAACCGCAACAAATTCAACAGCTTCGAGCGCAGGTTCACCAAGCGACGGTCGCCGTGAGTGAAGCGCTGAAGCAAGAAGAGGCGCTGCAGGGACAGATTGGCGCGCTACAGGGCAAGGTAAAGGCGAGTCCCGAGGTAGAGGAAGATTACAAGGAAATCACGCGCAATTATCAGACGGCGCAGGACTTTTATAATGATTTGCTGAAAAAACACTCCGAATCGGCGATGGCGACGGATCTCGAGCACGAGGAGCAAGGCGAGCACTTCACCATGCTCGATCCGCCGAATTTTCCGAGTCGTCCGGCGTTTCCCAATCCTATTCTTTTTTCTTTGGGCGGACTTGCGGCTGGCCTAGCGTTTGGCTTGGGCGTGGTCGTGATGTATCTGATGCAAGACAGTACGTTGCACTCCGACCGGGACGTTGAGTCATTGTTACACGTACCAGCCATTGCCATGATTCCGCAATACGATCCGTCCGCGCACGGCGGCATGCCCGGCAAGAAAAAACGTGGATCGATCATAGCGCGCGAGGCCTGAGGAATCTCATGTACAAAAAATTCTTCGGGCTGCGCGAAAATCCGTTCAACGTCAATCCCGACCCTCGCTATCTTTTCTTTACACAGGCGATGGAAGAGGCGATTTCGGCGCTTACCTACGGAATCGACACGCGCAAGGGATTCCTGCTGCTCACCGGCGAGGTGGGCACGGGCAAGACAACGCTGCTGAACCGGTTGCTGGACTGGCTGCGGAGCCGGAATGTGGCGACGGCTTACGTATTCAACTCACATTTGAACGTGAACCAACTGTTCGATTTCATTTTGAACGATTTCGAGATTCCGTGCGAAGAACGCTCGGAAAGCATGCGGCAGATACGATTGAACGAGTGGCTGCTCGAGCGGTACCGAGAGGGCCAACCCGCCGTGTTGATTGTGGACGAGGCGCAGCATCTTTCCTTTGAAGTGCTCGAAGAGATTCGCATGCTGACGAATCTGGAGACGGCCACCGAGAAACTTTTGCAGATCGTGTTGTCGGGCCAGCCGGAGCTCGAAGAAAAGCTGAAGCTCCCGCAATTGCGGCAATTGCGCCAGCGAATCACGATTCGCACGAAGACGCGAGCTTTGACGCTAGACGAAACGCGCGGGTACATCAACGAGCGGCTGCGGATCGCCGGCGGCGACGATCGGAATATCTTCTCCGCGGAGGCCGTCGCCGCGATTCACAAATTCGCAAAAGGCATTCCCAGGGTCACGAACTTGCTTTGCGAGCACGCCATGATCAACGCGTATGTGGATCAGCAATCTACAGTTTCGCCGGCACTGGTGGAGGAAGTCGCCAGAGAATTCGAGCTCCAGGAGCCGGAACCGGCACTGGCACCGAGCGCTGCCGTAACGCAGGAAAGCGCGTCCGCGGAAGACCCGCTGATGGAATCGCTGATTACCGAGCTGATCGAACGTTTTCGGCAAACCGGGAAGTTTGCGCGTAAGTAAAGCGGAGGAAACACCGATGAGCCGCATCCATGATGCATTGAAGAAGGCGGAAGAGGAGAAGACGGCGCTCGCAGGCAGCGTGGCCACATCTACCGAGATGGAACAGCCCGGAGATGAAACACGCGCGGGGCGCTCTGCGCATGGCGAAAACGGCACGGGCTTGCCGGAAATCCTGCGGTTTAATGAGATGAAGGAGAAGTGCGCTCATCCCAATTGGAAATTGGAAGCAAATGCAAATGTGTTCGTTGCCGGCGGGCGGACATCGCTTGCGGCGGAGCAATTTCGCACGCTGCGCTCGCGGCTGTATCAGGTTCGTTCCGAGAGGCGTCTGAAGACACTGCTCATCACCAGCGCGGTGACCGGAGAAGGAAAGACATTCGCGGTCAGCAACCTCGCGCAAGTTTTGGTGCGGCAGAAGGATCGCCGCGTCCTGATTATTGACGCCGACCTTCGCGCGCCGCGCCAACATGTTGCTTTTGGCGCGCCGTCCTATCCGGGATTAAGCGATTTCCTGAACGGTTCGGCGGACCTGCTTTCCGTCATCCAATTTGGACCGATCGATAATCTTTGTCTGATTCCGGGCGGATCGCCGAAATCGGCGCGCGAGCCGAGCGATTTGCTGTCCGGTCCGGAATTCAAGCGGCTGCTTGATTTGGTGACGCCGATCTTCGATTGGATTCTGATCGATACGCCGCCGGTAGTGCCGGTGGCGGATGCTTCGATGATCGCATCCATGTGCGATGGCGTGCTAGTCGTGGCCAAGGCCAACGCTACGGATATTCAGCTTGTGCAGAAGGCATGCCAGGAGTTTCAGGAAAAGAATCTGATCGGTGTGGTGTTGAATCGTGTTGAAGATATTCCGGGCTACGATAATTACCCGTACGCTTACGGCGTGGACAAGACCGCAGCGATGAATCTGACGGAGTAAGCCGGCTACGCAATCGTGACGGGATGACGCACCGCACCGCCGCGCAGCGGCCAGGCACCAACACTCGCCCGTTTGGTACGCAGTTCGAAGCGAACTATCGACGCTCGCACAGTAATCGCCGACCTCTCTCGCGTCTTCTTGCATTTGCCGCGCGACGTTCCCGCCGATCGTCAATAGTGAATTTCTGAGCTTAAAACGCGTTCGTCTTTTCGCGTCGACGCGACCCGATCACTCTTTGACGGCGGGCGCAGGCGCGAAGTACCCTGCTTGCGATCAGTGTGACACCGACGAATACAGTCAGTGTGCGAGAACTTCGGAGCGGGGAATCCGCGATCAGGGCATCGCTGCGCGTGGTCAAGGAACATTACGGGCGAATTGGCGCGATTTCAGCGGCTGTGCTGGCGCCGTGCTATTGGCACGCAAGAATAGAGGCGGGGGATCTGGCCAGCCACGTGTACAACGCGTGGCTGGGGCAATTGATTGAAAAGGGACAAGCCCCCGGACTGTACATCGCGAGGCAGTGGTACAACGCGCTGTTTGACGTCACGTTGTTGAAACTGACTAACGTCGTCGGTCTCGGGTGGGCGGAGAAGGTCGCCGTATCGGCATGCGTCCTGATTTTCTTCTGGGGAGCGTTCGCCTTGGTCGGGGCCGCGGCGCGACGCGCCCCGTGGTTTCTGGCGCCAGGAATTGCGATGGTCGCATACGGATGGACGTTTCATGTCGGATTCATGAACTATTACGTGTCATTGGGATTTGCATTCGCCGCGGCGGCGCTTTTTTGGAGGGGGCGGAAAACGGATTGGATCGCGGGAGTGTTGCTCGCACTGTTTTCTCTGCTGGCGCACCCACTGGGCGCGATCTGGCTGGCTGGAATCGTGGCGTATGTCAAAGCCGCGGAGTCAGTACGAGGGGTGTGGCGCTGGCTGCTGCCGCTAGCGGCGATGTTGGCGTTAGCCGTGGCGCGTGTTTTCGTGGTCCATCATTTCGAAGCTGGCCATTCGATCACGTCGCACTTCTACTTTTTTACCGGCGCGGATCAAATCGCACTATTCAGCATTCGGTATGTGTGGCTTGCGGGCGTGATGTCCGTTCTGGGTTTGGCGACAGTTGTTTTCGGATTGCTGACCGACCGAGAGGGGGCGGAATCGCGATGGGCGATTCGCGTGCCGCTCGAGCTGTGGGTCGTGTCAGTGTTCGCCGCAGCGATCTTGCCGAACGAGGTATATCTACGCTTCTACGCGGCGCCCGTTTCCTTGCTGGCGCCGCGGCTCACGTCCACGACGGCTGTATTGGTGTTGTGCATCGTGGCATGCATCGAGCCGCGGCGGCGACACTTCGCGGGACTCGCGGTTTGCGCTGCGATTTTTTTTGCGTGGGTGTATCAGGATACCGGAACGCTGAACAGAATGGAGACGCAGGCGTCCCAGTTGGTCGATCATCTGCCGGCGGGACAGAGAGTGACAGCGTCAATCTGGTTCCCCCTGCCTGCCGGGGGGGCTGGCGGCTATCCGAGCGGTCCTCTCAAAGATTATTTTACGGGGATTTCGTCCGTCGAACACATTGTGGATCGCGCGTGCATCTACCACTGCTTCGCTTATTCGGATTACGAGCCGGCATCGCGACAGTTTCGAATCCGGGTTTCAGAGAAAAATGCGATTGTGACGAATTCGCCGGACGATTCGTCGCTCATGGGAACGGGGCGATATCTGGTGCGGCCGGAAGATCTTCCGATGGCGCAAGTTTGTCAGTGTGACGAAGCGGATCGGACGAAGCTGTGCTTGCGTGAACTCAGAGCCGGGCAACTAAATGGCGAAGGATGCTACCGGCCGCCCAGTCAGTAAGGGGCTGGGTCGCGATCAGAATTTGCCCGAGGCCGTTTGAGAAGATGGCCCGGCTCGTCGCAAACGCTGTGACTCCCACGGAATCCTTTCGCCTAAACTCATAAGAAAGGCAGCTTTCCAACGCGTCGGTTCAGCGTTTGGCGATTCTTTCTCCGACGCCTTTGTTATGAAAGATTTCGCTTGGATCAAGACTACGTCCCAGATCGCGTGCATCACTTTCTTCGCGCGGGCGTCAGCGGCCTAAAGACCGACGCACAGGCCGTTGTTGCGGGAATTCTTGCTACATCTCTTTGTCCCAGGCTTCTGAGGGATTTCCGGTATTTCCCGAATAAGCCACTTGGTGTCAGATAGGGACTGAAAAGAGGAGGGAAGATGCTGTACTACACGATTTTGTTCCTGATCATTGCCCTCGTCGCGGGCTTCCTGGGATTTGGCGGTGTGGCGTTCGCGGCCGCGGGAATCGCGAAGATACTGTTTTTCATTTTTATAGTGATGTTCCTGATTTCATTGGTAGCGCACCTGATGCGTGGCCGCCCTTCAGGAACATAGAGGCATAGGTCATTCAACACTTGGGAGTGGGGGGCGTCGTAGGGCGCCCCAGTTTGGAGGGCCCAGATGCTGGTAGCGGCGCTTGTAACGGTAATAATTATTTTGGCGGTAGGATATTTGCCGGTCCCGGCGCATAGTGATTTCTGGAGATATTATCCGGGGAAAGGCGCCAGCGCCGCTCTTCTGGTTCTGCTAATTCTTCTTTTGCTTGGACGTCCTTGATCGGCCGTAGAAATCGCTCCAAGAATACAAATCCGGACGAAAGCGTCCTACGAGGTGACAAGATGGCCACGCGAGAAGACCGAGTGTTGTCGGACGTTGCGACTGCGATCGGCTCAACCCTGGGAGCTGTTGTCGCTCAAACGGACAAGATCAAGCGCTTCGTTCGGGCGGAAGAAAAGGCTGTGGCGAAGAAGGTGCGCGGCGTGCGAAGCCGAGCGGTAGCCGTCAAGCGACGGACCAAGACCGTGGTTAAAAAAGCTAAGCGCGCAATCAGCACCGGCAAACGAAAAGCAAAAAGCGCAAGCAAGCGTACTTTGAAGCGCACTGTCCGCCGTCGTTCGAGTTCCCGCTAACGCCGGCTGATTCGCCGGGCGGCTGGGTTGGGATTTTGCGGTGGCGCTTAGGCTTCCGTGATGCCGTTACGAATTGCGTAGTGAACCAAGTCCGTGACGGAATGGCAGTCGAGCCGTCTCATGATATTGGCGCGATGGGTTTCAGCAGTCTTGACGCTGATATCGAGCGCGACAGCCACTTCTTTGCTCGTTTTCCCCTCGGCCAGCAGTTGCACGATTTGTCTCTGGCGAGCCGTCAGCCGCAGAGCAGTAGCGTCGTTTCCTTCCGAACCTGCCTTGGAACCCTTGCCCAAGTACCCTTCAAGGACAATCTGTCCGACCTTGGGAGTAAAGAACGTTTTGTTCCGCATCACGGCCTCGACGGCCGAAACCAAGTCGAGACTTGCGTCCGATTTGAGAAGATAGCCGCGCGCGCCGGCTTCGAGAATTTGCTGAATCATCGGGTCTGAATCGTGCATGGTCAGGATCAAGACCTTGGTTTGCGGCGCGGTTTTCGCGATTTGCCGCGCGGCCTCCAAACCGTTCATGAGCGGCATGCTGATGTCCAGGATGGCTATGTTGGGCTTTAGTTGTTGCACTTTCTTTACGGCGTCTCTGCCGTCGGTGGTTTCGGCCACTACTTCCCATCCAGGACGCGCTTCGAGAACGGTCCGAATGCCCTTGCGGACAAGCTCGTGGTCGTCTGCGATCAAAATGGATACAGAAGGCACGGATGTTTTCTCCTGGCCAGGTTTCGCGTTTAATTCTGAGTCGGTGCTGCGACGCACATACCCGATTAATCCGGCTCGTCTGATTCCGATACCTTAGACTTCAACGGCACACAAGCTCACGCAGAATGAAGTGCCCGGGTTAGGTTTGGTACCTTCTTCGTGTTTCTGATTGGTCTCGGATTCAAAAAACGTTCCTCCGGCCAAGAGCATGTCAATGGCGCGGATAAGGTCGCGTCCGGCCTGCGATTTCTGGACGTAACCGTGGGCGCCTATTTCCCGGACATCAGCGTAAAGTCTTTCCGACTCATGCATCGTCAGAATAAGTATGCGGCAACTGTCTCCGCGCTTGACGATGCGAGAGGCGGCATCGAGGCCGTTCATCACGGGCATGGTGACATCAAGAACCACGACGTCGGGCTTCAATTGCAGGGCGGCCCTTACGGCTTCCTGACCGTCGGAAGCTTCTCCGCAGATTATCCACTCTGGCCGCGCCTTGGAAATAATGGATCGAACTCCCTGGCGGACGACATCGTGGTCGTCAACAATAAGAATCTTGGCAGCCACGAAATCCTCCATCCAGGCGCGGGTCCGCGCTGCGAAATGTTCGTCGAGGAATCGATCCGGTCAGTCGCGTTCGCATAGTCAGCGCGGTGCTAGATGGAAACGTTCCCATCCAATTCAGATGGCTCGTACGGAACTACCGCCCGGACGGTCGTTCCATTTCCGTTGGAGATTATTTCGAGACTGCCGTCGAGCTGGCGTATGCGCTCGTTCATTCCGCGAAGCCCGACTCCCATCGTTCCGAGGGTGTCAGCGCCCATCTCCAAGATACCGGCCGGAATGCCTTTGCCGCCGTCACGGACTTCGAGCGTCACACACCCCTTCCCGATGGCCATTCTTACATGTGCCGTGGCGCTTCCGGAGTGGCGATGAACGTTCGTCAAACTCTCCTGAAGCACGCGAAATAATGCGAGTTCCAGGTCGTGCGGCAAGCGGTCGAAATCGGGCGGTATGAGTTCGAGTGCAGTCTTAATTCCGCTGCGCTTCCCGAAGCCATCGAGATACCAAGGAATCGCGGTGCTCAGACCCATTTCTTCGAGCATCGGGGGGTGCAACAGGTAGGAGATGGTGCGGACCTCACGAATGGCCTGGTCCGCCAGGCCTAGACACTCTGTAAGCTGCTGCTCGGTCTGCTTCTTATTCGTCGGCAGATCGAATCTGAGCGAATCCATACCCATTTTCAAGACCGCGAGGCACTGCCCGACACTGTCATGCAGTTCGCGCGCAAAGCGGCGTCGCTCCTCGTCTTGCGCGCGAAGAAGCTGCGCGGATAGATTGCGCAGCGACCGTTCGGAATCGTGTAGTCTGCGTTCGGCGACGATTCTCTGGGCGATTTCTTCCCCCAACTGCTCGTTCGTTTGCCTGAGCGATTCGTGCGCCTGCATTCTTTCCGTGAAGTCTCGCGTAACCTTACTGAATCCGCATATTTTGCCGGTCTCGTCGCGCAAAGCGGTGATTATTACATTGGCCCAGAATCGCGAACCGTCCTTGCGGAGCCGCCATCCTTCATCCTCGCAACGCCCTTCCGAAACCGCGATCTCAAGTTCGCGCTGCGGCTTGCGCGAATCGATGTCCTCTTGCGGGTAGAAGATTGAGAAATGCTCGCCGATAATCTCCGAATCCGCATATCCCTTAATGCGTTCCGCCCCCGCATTCCACGTGGCGACGCGGCCGTCAGGGTCCAGCATGAAAATGGCGTAATCCTGGACGCTTTCCACCAACAATTGAAATCGTTCCTCACTGCGCTGGAGAGCGGATTTGACCTCAAGTGCGTGCGTTTTCTGCTCCAATCGAGCGATTGCGCGCGTTCGTTCGTCTTCGGTCAGAAGGCCGGAGTAGCTGTGCCCGGGAACGACGTGGGAATGTTCAGCGCAGATTTTCTGAAATGGTTCCGCATGTTCCATTCGGTCAAATGGTCCAAGCGGGTAAGCGCAGAAGAGAGAAAAGGAGTGGGTCTTGGCTAGTTCGTTCCAGAGTTGTTCGAGCCGGAGGGTGGCCTCGGCCTTATCCCGGTCCCACAAGAGAGCGACCATCTCGCCGAATGCCAAAACACGCTGACGTTTGCCGCCGCTGGTTTTTCTGGCTCGCGCGATAGTCTCGCCAATGACCTCGGCAAAGAGCTTCTCGTTGGGCCATCCATCCACCATAAATTTCGCTAGCGTATCCGCAGCATCAAGAGCGACATATCGACCTCGCTCGATAGCGACAGCTGTGTCAAACCCTAGCGAGTTAAGCCGCTGAGCGAGGCGATCGCGGTGGAGTTTGGTCGCGATCACGATCACCGAATCACCTGCCGCGAGAGCCGCGCCGGCGACGGGAGCCAGCGTGTTGATCAGGGCCGAGTCTTCTTTGTAAAACCGCACAACGTGATGGTGTTTCTCGCCTGAGAAAAGAGTCTCCAGGGACGCGGACGAAAAATCGTTGGATACATCTGACTCGCTGGGAGCCACTCTGGGGGTCATGCTCGCCTCACGCTGAAATTAGTATGGGTGCAACCGCTGCCGCTTGGACGCGTACCCCCGGGGGCTGTATCGTCGACGCCTCAGACTCGGCAGATGTCCCTCTCCTACCGCCTGGAACACACGCAGAGATCGCCAATTCAATAATCATCTAATCCGATTTCTCGCTCAAGGCCAATACAGTGAAACATGTATACACCCTATGGGAAGTTGCTGGCCAACCAAGAACTAACGGAGCCGGGGCTGCGCCAGAAACCACGATCGCGTTAGCGAGGCGAGCCGCTTGGTCATGGTGGGAAGAATCGCCGCCATTTATCAATTGGATTCACTACATGTTCCTACCGATGCCAACGTGCATCTGATCCATGACACCCTCTCGAGGGTGAATTGACCGATGGGCTCGCGAATCCTGATAGCGGACGATCATGAAATGGTGCGCCGGGGAATTCGCTCGCTTCTCGAGTCGAGTGGCCGTGACATCCAGGTGTTAGAGGCTAGCGACGGGAAAGAGGCGATTGAAAAAACATTGGATGCGAAACCCGATCTGGTGATTTTGGATATTTCCATGCCACTACTGGACGGTTTCAGTGCGGCGAAGGAAATTAGAAAAGTTTCGTCTGGCACCCCCATTCTGATTTTGACGTTCGAGAAGAACAAGATGCTCACAGAGGTGGCGCACAGCATCGGTGTGAGCGGGTACATCACCAAGGGCGAGGACGGGCGTACTCTCCTAAAGGCCATAGATGCCGCTATCGGAGGTCAGGCCGTTGAAGATTCCAGCGGCGATGACTATTTCTGTTCTCCGATGTGTCTCCCTCCCGAAAATCAACCGTCGCCGATCAAAAAAGAGTCCGTTGGCGTAGATGTAGAAGCTGTAAGGGGCCCGGAATTGCGTGTCCTGCTCTTGCACAGCGACATAGCGTCCATAAAGCAATGCCTAGAGGAGTTGAAAGAGGTGCAACTTCACATTGAATCCGACGTTGCGCTGACCTTCGAGCAGTGCGCTGAACGCCTGGAATCGAGACATTACGACATTGTGCTCGCCGAATATCCGATTCCGAAATCGCAGCGTACGCAGATGCCGGATTTTCTGAGTCGGACAGACCGACACGTTCCCGTGATTTTCCTGACCCACAACATGGAGCGGCAAGCCGCCGCGGACCTGATTACGGAAGGCGCTGCCGATTGCGTGGAGACCGACAATCTCGGCCAGCTTCCCGTTGCGATTCGGCGAGCGCTCAAGGAAAACACTTTGGCCGGAGAACGCATTCGAGTGGAGCAAAAACTTCAAAATTCAGAGGCGAACTACCGCGCTCTAACGGGAAATCTCGCATTCGGAATATGCCGCTGCCGGATGGATGGCCAGTTTGTGGACGTCAACAGTAGGTTAGTGACCATGCTCGGCTATTCATCGAAAGCGGAACTTTTGAAATTGAACCTCGCCGCCGACATCCTGAACGATCAATCCAAGCGGGCGCAATTGCTGGGCGAGGTGGGCGAGAAGGGCCGAATCGAGTCGCTCGAAGGCGTGTGGCACAAGAAAAATGGCGCACGCCTGAAGGTCCGTTTGAGTGGACGCGAAATCAAAAGCGCCGAAGGCACGGCGGACGGTTACGAGATTATCGTCCAAGATGTGACGAAACAGCGCGAGCTCGAAGAGAATCTGCGCCAGCAGGCCACAAGAGATCCGCTTACCGGACTTGCGAACTACCGGTACCTTCTAGGCGTGCTGGACAGCGAAATAAGACGTTTCAATCGCACGGGACGAGAGTTCGCCGTGTTGCTATTTGATTTGGACGGTTTGAAACAGGTCAACGACCGCTATGGGCATTTGACAGGCAGCGAGGCGCTTTGTCGATTGGCCGACGTGCTGGCGGCCGGATGCCGGAATCTCGATACCGCGGCGCGTTTTGGAGGAGACGAGTTCGCGGTCGTGCTGCCGGAAACAGGACGAGAAGCGGCCAAATCGGTGGCTCTGCGACTGTGCGCCAAACTCGCAAATGACGGAAGGCTGCCCCAATTATCCGTGAGCGCCGGTGTTGCGATTTATCCCGCGGATGGAGAAGCCATCGAAACTCTTTTGCTGGCGGCGGATAAGGCGTTGTACGGCGATAAATCACGAGTGCACGGAAGGGCGCGCGGCGCCCACTAGTCCCGTTTTTCCCCACGTCGCTCACTTTGCATTACTTGGATCGCGTTGAACGATCCAACTTTGCGGTACTACGTATCGTGTCCACAGTGGGCAATACCGCCCGAGCTAAACGAACAGGCCTCGAAATCAGCCGAGAATACCCCTAAACGTTCTAAGGTAGTTGCGAACGCTTCCTGCAGGAAAGCATGTATTGAAGAGGGCGTAGCATCCATTTTTCAATTCATTGTTGACAAGTCTCATTCGTGCAACAGTGGAATGGAGCGGCCTCTCGATCGGAATTCTTGTTTCGGAAATGAAGCGTTCAGTCAGTGTGAAACCGCACAGCCGGTGGTGAAAGTGAGCTTTGACGTGACTCGACGATGATCGTTCACTTCGTGCCCCTCACGTTTGTTTTCGGCGTCGCCTATGTTGCGACGAATGTCGATCGCGGCGGAGTCGTAACCAGCACGGGCGAGCTGACCATCAGGTTTTTCGAATGGTTTGGGAATGTGACCATATTCTGCGGCCGCTTGCTGCGCGCGGCCTTCACGCCACCCTACGAGATTCGCGAATTTTTTCATCAATTCGATGAACTCGGCTCAAAATCGATGCCGCTTGTGGCGCTGGCGGGCGCTGCAACCGGCGTGGTGCTTACGCTTTCAACGCGCGACAGCCTTATACGCTTCGGCGCAAAAGGATTTCTTCCCGCCGTAGTCGTCTTCTCAATCATCAAAGAGAGCGGGCCGATTATCACCGCGCTGGTGGTTAGTGGCCGCGCTGCGGCAGGCATCGGCTCAGAGCTGGCCGCGATGAAGGTCTCCGAGCAGATCGACGCTATGGAGGCGTCGGCAGTTGATCCGTACAAGTATCTGGCGGCGACGCGAATCCTGGCGTGCATGCTGATGCTTCCGATGCTCACGCTGGTGGGCGATTTCTTCGGAATCTTCATGGGCTGGGTCGCGAATGCGGCTGCGGAACCGATCTCTCTGGGCCTGTTCATCCACGATGGATTCAAAAGCGTAACGTTCAACGATTTTCTGCCCTCCACATTGAAAACTATTATTTTCGGCCTGCTGATCGGCGTGATCGCCTGCTACCAGGGAATGAACGCGACCGGCGGTACGGAGGGCGTCGAACGCGCCGCTACTAGTTCTGTGGTTCTCGCTTCGCTCTTCATCATTTTGGCGGACGTGGTCCTCGTGCACTTGATTTTGGTGTTTTTTCCTTGAAAGGCGACGATGCCAACTGAAGAAATCAAGAGGAACGACGATGAGAACCTTCCGCCGATTCGGGTGAAATCTCTCAGCAAGTCGTTTGGACGGCAGAAGGTTCTGAAGGGGATCGACCTGGAAGTCGGCGCGGGACAAACGCTTTCTGTGCTGGGGCAGAGCGGGACGGGCAAGAGCGTGCTGCTTAAGCTGATCATCGGATTACAGAAGCCGGACTCGGGTTCCATTTTTGTTCACGGGGAAGAAGTCACGAAATTGCCATCGAAGGCGTTGAACGAGGTTCGAAAAAAAGTGGGCTTCTTGTTTCAGCAGGCGGCGCTCTACGATTCGCTGACCGTCGAGGAAAACGTGGCGTTTCCGCTGCGCCGCCATACCCCAATGTCCGACAGCGAACGCAAGACGCGGGTTCGCGAACTCCTCGCGAGTGTGGGAATGGAAGGAGATCTAAAAAAAATGCCAGCCGAAATCTCCGGCGGAATGCAAAAGCGCGTGGGCTTGGCACGGGCGCTGGCTCTGGATCCCGAGATCCTGCTGTTCGACGAGCCGACCGCCGGCCTGGATCCGATCACGGCGTCAGAGATCGACGATTTGATTGTGAAGTTGCAGAAGGACCGCCATATCACGTCTGTCGTCGTAACTCACGATATTCACGGAGCGCGAACCGTTTCCGACCGTTTGGCTTTGATGCGCGAGGGAGAAATTCTGATCGAAGGAACGTTTGATGATTTGCAAAAGAGCCGGGATCCGTTTGTCGTGCAATTCCTGAAGGGATGCTAGGAAAAATCATGTCCACAGCCTTTCGAGTTGGGGTGTTCGTCGTTCTGGCGCTGCTGTTTTTTTGTGTCGGCATATTCCTGATCGGAAATAAAGAGGCGCTGTTTTCCCCGACCTATCTTTTGAAAGCCCAATTCCAGAACGTCGACGGCTTGAACAACGGGGCGCAGGTTCGCGTAGGCGGGATCGACGAGGGTACGGTTACGGCGATTGATTTGCCGTCGCAACCGGACGGCAGCGTAACTGTATTAATGAAACTCCGCAGCGGTACTCGCGACATCATCAAGAAGGATTCGCGCGCGTCGATCAGCACCGAGGGTCTCCTGGGCGACAAATTTGTCGAAATCTCCTTTGGGTCAGTGAAGGCCCCGGAGGTCGCGAGTGACGACACCATCGCCAGCGATAAGCCGGAAGACATGTCGCAACAAGCCCACGCCATCGGCGATGAAGCCAGCCAGGCCATCGAAGCTTTTCGTGACGACGCGGAGGCGCTTCAGCACAATTTCCTGCTTCGCGGATTTTTCCAGCAGCGAGGCTACAACGACACGGAAGAGTTGACGCAGCATTCTGTTGCGCATCTTCCCGCTGGAAAGCCCATCAAGGAATTTGACTACGATGCCGGAGATGTTTTCGACAAGCCCGACAATGCCGAGTTGAAAGATAAGAAGCGCCTCGATGACGCGGGGAAATATCTGGAGCAGAATCCTTTTGGCGTTGCCGTGATCGTCTCGTCGGAGGCGAAAGGCGATTCGGATCAGGACCATCTACTTAGTGAAGCTCGCGCGAAAGCCACGCGCGATTACCTCGTGCAGAATTTCAAGATTGATGACAAGCGCCTCAAGACCATCGGCCTGGGCAAGACCAAACAGGGCGACGACACCTCCAGGCTGGACATTCTGGTCTATCCGGGGAGCACGGCTGTCGCTCCGGCGCACTCCGCTTTGGCGCCGGGCCAGTAGCTCAACCACGCCTGGTTAAACATATGTGTCGTTAGTTCGCACCTTAAGAGACTATACTGAAGGTGTCTCACTAGCATCCTTCCGCTGCCATCCTGCTCAATGCGGTCCCTTGCGAAATCTGACGGTACTTCGCGAGGAGCTGCTCATGGTACGTCCAAAAACTGTCGGTGCTGGGAACCCTGCCTCCAAGCACGTCGTTATTGGAAACAACTCACGGACGGTGCTGAACACGATTCTTCTTGGCCTTCCGGCTGAAGAGCGGCACGCAATCTTTTCCAAACTGGAGTTTCTTTCACTTCCTGTACCCATGGCGTTGAATGTCGATGGAGAACGCATTAAGCACATCTATTTCATCAACGACGGGTTAGCGTCGGTCTTGAAGGTTATGGAAGATGGAAACAGCATCGAAGTGGGACTGTGTGGAAAAGAGGGTTTTGTAGGCCTTCCTTTGCTTGCGGGATATAGCAGCAGCCCCACCCGTATCATCATGCAGGTCGGTGGCAGTGGATTCAGGATGAGCGCCAACGATTTTTCAGCTGCTCTGCTGGCATGTCCGACGCTGTTGACGAGCCTGCGGCAATTCGCGCAAGAATTGGCGCTTCAATCAGAGCAAATAGCCGCTTGCAATCGCCTGCATGACGTTGAACAGAGACTGGCGAGATGGCTTCTGATGTGTCAGGACCGCCTGGGCGGCGATGTGGTCCCGCTGACGCATACATTTTTGGCGCACATGCTGGGAACGCGCCGGGCGAGCGTCACCGACGCGTTGGGCGCTTTACAAGATGCGAAACTGGTCTCGTGCGCACGCAGCCGGGTGAAAATTGAAAGCCGCAAGAAGCTCGAAAATGCGGCGTGCGAATGTTACGCCGAACTGACAAACCAGATCGAAAAATGGCATCAGGAAGCCGGCGATATCAAGCGTGGGCGACAGCGAGCCGTTCGCGCGCCCGCCGCCGGTGTGCAATTCCTGGCGCGGCGCCATCATATCGATGTTCGGGACTTTTAGAAGCTGAACGATGTGGTGTCGGACCCGCCGAACTTACTCTTAGTTAGCCTGCCGAAGATCCTCGCGGCGTGTATCGATGTGACTATGATTCGTGGCGCATCGCTTGATGGCCGGAATCAGATCGGCGGCGAGGTCTATCTTGTCCAACAACAGCAAAGCGCCAAGGTTATCGGCAAGTGCCTTCGATTCGTCGTCGTTCCAAATGGAAATTGCTACCAGTTTGGAGCCAGCCAAGGCCGACTTCACCTGTGTGGGCGTCACGTTTTTTTCATCGCCCATGTGTAAGTCCATCACGATTACATGCGGTCGCAAGTCGGCCGCGATCTGCATTGTTTGGCGGAAGGTGATTGCTTCGGCCAACAGCTGAATTTCAGGATCGTTTTTTAGCAGGCGGCGAATCGCGTTCCGCACGGGTTCGTTGTCGTCCGCCAAAAGCACTTTGATGGGCACTGGATATTCTCTCAGGGTGACGCCTAATTATATCAGTACACCACATCAGGGTCTCACATGTGTACGGCACCGTACCGTTTGGTTTTGCAGCTCGTCAAGCCTTCATTGGCTAAATAATTGGATGGCACGGTGTCTCCGACGGTCAACCCAAAATGCGTTGCCTCCTCTATATGTATATGGCTCTCTCCATTTTTTGTATAAGTTTGGGGCATATGTCGTTCGCTCGGCGCGATGAACTCAACGAGCGCTAAAAACTGTGAACATTTGGGAGCCCGCCCAATAGCAGGCGGAGCTTGGGAATTTTCGGTGTGGGCGCAGGGTCGAGACAACCTTGAGGTACGACTGTTCTCGAACTCTGACGATTGCTATATCCCAATGAAAAAAACAGTTTGGCTACCGTTCGGCGCGCGAAAAGTTTTGGGAAGGAACAAAACTTGTGCTACCGGTTGAATCGCTCAGGCCGTGGCGAAATATTTTCGCGATGACCGGCCCAGACATCTCTGCGCGCGCCAGCGAGTCATGACTGCCGGTTGCTGAAGTACTGAAGGATTTTCCGGCGGCTTTGCTAACGCCCCCAAGAATCCGGCTGAATAGCGCCGAAAAGCATCGATCCGTGAGCGGCGTACCGGCGATCACAGTCGAGCTGCCTTCTATAATCGGAACTGCAATTGTGAGCTAGACGGGACCCACCAGGAGCAAAACAATAACGATAAGGAGGACCACACCCAGTCCCCCGCTTGGGTAGTATCCCCAGTCGCGGCTATAGGACCACGCAGGAACTGAACCGACGAGACTAACCGCCAAAATTACTAACAAAACCATCAGTAACATTCCGATCTCCGGCCTTTTCCGTTTGGCGATGGGAGAAGAAGAAAAGAGGCGCCGGTCCAGCCCTCGAATCGCGAGAAGGACCCTTCAGCGGACTCTTTCTTTTCTTCTCCCACCATAGCGATGATCCAAAAATTCGCTGAAAGTGACAATACAGGCAAATGTTTAGGCGGCAACGGAGCTTCCTGTAGGGAAGCGGGAGTCTCGCTACTGAGCCCTGCCGAAAGACATTCGCCGCGATTAGGCCTACCGCAAAGCCGGGGTTGCGCTCGTCGAACCGCCGCAGAAATGTTCCAGTTCTTATTTCTGGCTTGCTTCAATCAAAAATCGTTACACGATGCCGCTGCCAGCCCTACAGGTTTTACCGCATGGTGAACCATGGACTGCGGCAATACCATTGGCGTAGGAACACCGCAATTGGGGTTTTCGGGAGTCGCTAGTGCAGAAGAGAGGCTCTAATGACCGAAAATAAGAAAACAGCGGTATTCGGAATCTATTCAACGCTCGGCGAGGTCGACAATGCGACATACTCGCTCCTGGATGCGAGCTTTTTCGCCCCAAGTATATCGGTGCTTCTGCCGGAGAATATTGGGACTCATCAGATTGGCACGGAAAAGACCACAAAGGCGCCTGAAGGCGCCGCGACGGGAGCAGGGTCGGGCGCAATTCTTGGAGGCGCTCTGGGTCTGTTGGCCGGACTCGGCGCGCTCGCGATACCGGGGCTTGGTCCGCTGATCGCGGCGGGGCCCATCGTGGCAACGCTGGCCGGCATGGGCGCCGGCGGCGCAGTGGGAGGATTCACCGGAGCCCTGATTGGCTTGGGTATTCCGGAGTACGAGGCCAAACGCTATGAGGGTCACTTGCAAAAAGGCGCGATCCTTCTTTCAGTTCACTGCGACACTTCCGACGAAGTTAAGCGGGCTAAAGACGCGCTGAAGAAAACCGGCGCCGCTGACATTTCGTCGGCCGGGGAATCGTCTGTCGATTCTGCGCCATCCGATCAGCGGCTCCATGACACCGTGCCGGACCTGAAACGGTAGTTTTCTAACGGGAGGAAAAATCATATGGCTTTCTCCCTGTCCCTTTTGTCGAGCACGAGACGGTGGGTGATTGATTCTGAGTCCGTAGTTAAAACGGAGGAATGCCATGAGTAGACGAAATCGATGGCCGGAGACAATTTCACTCTTTGCGCTCGGTGTGGCCGTCGGCGCCGCCGTGGGAATACTCTTCGCGCCGAATTCAGGCGAGGACACGCGCGAAGCTATCGCTGAGGGAGTGCAAGAAGGAATCGATAGAGCTGCATCAACGGGAAAGAAATGGGTTCGGACAGCGCAAAAAACCGTTGACCAAGCGAGAGAGCAGGTCAAGGACGCTGTCGACCTTGGGGAACGGGCGTTTGATGCCGCGAGGCGCGCCTAGTCGTCCGGCAGAGCAACTTCACGCCAGGTGTCCTCGGGATTTTAGGGGCGGTCCATATGCCAGTCGACTTGTCCAACGCTTGGAAAAGTGGAAGCCGGATCCTCAACACCGCAATCTCGCTTGTGCCTAATATTATTTTGGCTCTTGTTGTTTTCATATTATTTCTTTTCATAGCGTCCACGGCCAAGGCCGCCGTTCGGCGTTTTTCCCAGCAGCGGCATCGTCGCCGAAGTCTGGGAGTGCTGCTCGGCCAGCTCGCTCACGTCGCCGTGGTCACGATCGGTTTTTTAATTGCACTGTCAATGGTGGCTCCGTCCTTCCATGCCGTGGATTTGATCAGGATCCTGGGGATCGGCAGTGTGGCTATCGGCTTTGCGTTTCAGAACATTTTGCAAAACTTCCTGGCCGGAATTTTGCTCTTGATCCAGGAACCGTTTGAAATCGGCGATTGGATATCGATTACCGGTTTTGAAGGACAAGTCGAGGACATCCAAACGCGCGCCACTGAAATCAGCACGGCGAACGGCCAACGGATCGTGATTCCGAACGCCGTTTTGTTCACTAATCCTGTGGTTGTAGGCCACGCGCGTGCGGCCGGAGAGAGGACGAGTTCCACCCAGGCTGTAGCCCAAGCAGCCGGGCAGAGTTCTTGAGAATATGATTTTCTCTAGGTTTCGCGAGCATGGGCACCGTCCGGCCAATTCGGCGCCGCATCGCCTTGCGATTCTAAATTTAGAGCATAGAGCGTGTTCCGGCCCGCGAAAGCTGCGCGATTGCAGAAGACCGCGATTAGGAAACTGAACGGAGATCGGCCATGGAACTGCGTATTCTAGTTGTAGAAGATTCACCTGTGACCCGGCAGATGATCCGCACAATCGTCCAGGCGCGCGATTGGACGATCTGCGGCGAAGCAGAAAACGGTTGGGCGGGAATCGTCAAATTTAAGGCGCTCAGGCCCGATGTTGTCGTTCTTGATTTCACAATGCCGGGAATCAATGGAATTGAAACAGCGCGGCGTATGTCGACGCTCGATCCCGATGTTCCGCTAATCCTATTCACAATCCTCGACGAGGATGAGCTAAGCAGGGCCGCGCGTGCGGCGGGAATTTACGCGACAGTATCCAAGATGCGCAGTCCGGATCTGGTGGACGCAATCGAGTCCGCGGCCTCGCAGAGCGGCAAGTCCAGTCAAGCTTCTCAGTAGGCGGCCACAACCGCTCGAGCGCAGCACACCAACCGAATTATGCGGAGCCGCTGGGCATCATCTTCCGCGCCGCACTTTCTCCCCGCTCCCAAGCGGGAACGGGGAAGTCACTTGATTGTTTGCGTGGCCGCGGACTTTTCGGTGAAATTATTTCATTCAGTAAGGCGCAGACTGGCGGCGAAGGGCAGCTTCCAAGTCGATCAAACTGCAAAGTCTCGCTCGGGCCACCGTGTGCAGTCACTCCGCAAGGGACATCGCCGCCAATCTGCTTAAGGGACGCCATCTCGCGCATCGCGTCCAAGCGTGCCATCCATGTTCAACCCAATTGTGAGTCCGGAGCACGCGCGTCTCAATCCGGTATTGGCCGTATAATCGAACGGGGGAAGTCTCTAGGGAATTGAAGTGCCGGCTCAGACTCGCGCGTGCATGCGACGACCCCACAAAGCCAAGGCCATAGCGATAATTGGAGGTTGGACGCTTTCTCGTTTGCTCAGCGCGAAGTCACGCTGATTTTCCGGCGCTGGCATGCCGGAAGTTGATCTGACTTCCGTGCGCAGCCGGGCTCCGGTTCTTCTCCGCCGAAATAGTTTGGTCACGCTGCGCTTGGATGATCATCCAATCGACGTCGGTTGGGCGGCAAGGCGAGGTAATCACGTCGAATGCCCCCAGGCGAGTCGCTTCCAGGAATTCATCCCAATCGGCCACGCGAGAGGTCACAACGACCTTGGTTCGCAGAGCTTGGGCTCGCACGGCGTTCAGCAGGTCGCGATAGGTTCCGTCCGCCAGGGTGCGGTCGCAAAAAACCATTTGCACGTTTTCCTTCGACAGTATTTCCATGCACCCTCGAACTGTGGGTGTAATTATTGGCTCGATCCCTTGTTCAGCCAAAATATTCGTCAATGCCCGCCGGTCTTCCATGTCGGCTGACGCCACCACAATCTGCCAGTGAAGAGTCATGGGGCCTCCTGTCGACGAGAGAGGGCTGCTCTCAGGCGCCGCAGAACTCAACGGTCGCAACTCAAGGCGCCCTCTCGCACTGCTTGCCTTAGAGCCTGAGTTTCAAAGCCGGTGCGAGCTGGAATATAAGCAGCGGCCTCGCTGTGAGGCAATGCCGCGAAATGTTTACAATCGCGTAGGGATATCCTGTATGCAGTCGGCGCCATTGCCTGCGGGACACTCCTGTCAGCGTTTCCCGGCGCCCCCGAATGCGCGCCAGAGTATGTTCGCCCCACCTTCGCCATTTACATACAGCGATCGCTGTAGATAGTTGGGAACCGCTTTGTGATATGAAACTTCTTTCTCGGAAATCTCGGCATCCTAAATCTTAGCGGTCCAGCGTAAACGTAAATGCTAAATCCCAAGTTCGTGGTGAACTTGTAATTTGGAGATGATGCATGAAAAGACCCGATCAATCCGCAACAACTGCAAACGCAACGATTGACGCTCCGTCGATCGCGAAGACCAACGGGAAGCGCGATGTTCCCTCCGATGTTTCATTCGCTGATTTGGGTGTAATCCTCGCGAGCCTCCAAACGATGCGTGACGGCGATTTTTCCGTGCGTCTTCCTGGGAACTGGGTCGGCCTGCAAGGGAAGATCGCGGACACCTTCAACGAAATTGTCACAGCCAACCAACAAATGGCCAAAGAACTGAAGCGCGTTGGACAGGTCGTCGGCAAGGAAGGCAAAACTCGCGAGCGCATGCGCTTCGATCTTCCGAAAGCGGCTTGGGGAGAGATGGAGGTCTCGGTCAATACGCTTGTAGATGACTTGCTCCGTCCAACCACCGAGGTCACGCGTGCGATTGCCGCGGTTGCAAAGGGCAATCTGACGCAAACCGTGCAACTCGACGTTGATGGCCGGCCACTGGAAGGCGAGTTCCTGCGTTCCGCAACCATTGTAAACACCATGATTCAGCAGCTCGGCGTTTTTACGTCGGAGGTTACGCGCGTCGCGCGCGAAGTCGGCACCGATGGAAAGTTGGGCGGCCAAGCGCAGGTGCCCGGTGTAGCCGGTACGTGGAAGGACCTCACGGATTCCGTGAACTCCATGGCCAGCAACTTGACGGGTCAAGTGCGAAACATTGCCGAGGTGGCAACCGCCGTCGCGAGCGGAGATCTTTCGCGCAAAATTACGGTTGATGTCCGCGGCGAAATTTTGCAACTCAAAGAGGCCATCAACACGATGGTGGATCAGTTGCGATCGTTCGCTTCCGAAGTCACGCGCGTGGCGCGCGAAGTCGGTACGGACGGAAAACTTGGCGGACAGGCGGTCGTGCCGGGCGTCGCCGGAACGTGGAAGGATCTTACGGACTCCGTGAACGCCATGGCCGGAAACCTGACGGCTCAGGTCCGCAACATCGCCGAGGTAACTACCGCGGTTGCCCGCGGCGACTTGTCGCGCAAAATCACGGTCGACGTGAAGGGTGAAATCCTCGAACTAAAAGACACGATCAACACCATGGTCGACCAGCTCAACGCGTTCGCCGGAGAAGTTACGCGCGTCGCTCGTGAAGTGGGAACGGAAGGCAAGTTGGGAGGTCAAGCGCAGGTTCCCGGCGTGGGCGGTACGTGGAAGGACCTCACCGACAACGTGAATTTCATGGCCAGCAACTTGACGGGCCAGGTCCGCAACATCGCCGAAGTTGCCACGGCCATCGCCAGAGGCGACTTGTCGCGCAAGATCACGGTCGACGTGCGCGGCGAAATTCTCGAGCTCAAAGAAACGCTGAACACCATGGTGGACCAACTCAATCGGTTCGCCGGCGAAGTGACGCGCGTCGCGCGCGAAGTCGGCAGCGAAGGACGTCTCGGCGGTCAGGCCAATGTGCCTGGCGTCGCGGGAACGTGGAAAGATTTGACCGATTCGGTCAACTCAATGGCCGGAAACCTCACAGCTCAAGTGCGAAACATCGCCGAGGTTACCACGGCCGTGGCGCTCGGCGATTTGTCGCGCAAGATCACCGTGGACGTGAAGGGTGAAATCCTCGAATTGAAGAACACGATTAACACCATGGTGGACCAGCTCAACGCGTTTGCCGGAGAAGTCACGCGCGTCGCCCGCGAAGTTGGCACCGAAGGTAAGTTGGGCGGCCAAGCGCAAGTGCCCGGCGCCGGCACTTGGAAGGACCTCACCGACAACGTGAACTTCATGGCCAGTAACCTGACCGGTCAAGTCCGCAACATAGCGGAGGTTGCCACCGCCGTAGCGCGCGGCGATTTGTCCCGCAAGATCACGGTCGACGTAAAGGGCGAAATCCTTGAACTTAAGGACACGCTGAACACGATGGTCGATCAGTTGCGCTCGTTCGCTTCCGAAGTCACGCGCGTGGCCCGCGAAGTCGGCACCGACGGAAAATTGGGCGGTCAAGCCCAGGTACCCGGCGTCGCCGGCACGTGGAAGGACCTCACCGACTCCGTGAACTCGATGGCGAGCAACCTGACGGGTCAGGTTCGTAACATCGCTGAAGTCGCGACCGCGATTGCGAGCGGCGACCTTTCCAAGAAAATTACCGTGAACGTCAGCGGTGAAATTCTCCTCCTCAAAGAAACTATCAACACGATGGTCGATCAGCTCAACGCTTTCGCCGGCGAAGTAACGCGCGGGGCTCGCGAGGTCGGCAGCGAAGGACGCCTTGGCGGTCAAGCCAACGTGCCTGGAGTGGCCGGAACCTGGAAGGACCTTACCGACTCGGTTAACTCAATGGCTGGAAACTTGACGGGCCAGGTGCGAAACATCGCCGAGGTCACCACGGCTGTGGCCCGCGGCGACTTGTCGCGCAAAATTACCGTGGACGTGAAGGGTGAAATTCTCGAATTGAAGAACACCATCAACACCATGGTGGACCAGCTCAACGCGTTCGCTGGAGAAGTCACGCGCGTCGCCCGCGAAGTTGGCACCGAAGGTAAGCTGGGCGGCCAAGCAGAAGTTCCTGGCGTGGGCGGCACGTGGAAGGATCTCACCGACAACGTGAATTTCATGGCCAGTAACTTGACGGGCCAAGTCCGCAACATCGCGGAAGTCGCAACTGCCATCGCCAGCGGCGACCTTTCGCGCAAGATTACTGTGGACGTCCGCGGAGAAATCCTCCAGCTCAAAGAAACCCTTAACACAATGGTCGAGCAATTGCGTTCGTTCGCCGCCGAAGTCACTCGCGTGGCGCGCGAGGTCGGCAGCGAAGGTCGCCTTGGCGGTCAAGCCAACGTGACGGGCGTCGCTGGAACGTGGAAGGACCTAACCGATTCGGTCAACGCGATGGCTGGTAACTTGACGGGACAAGTCAGAAACATCGCCGAAGTGACCACCGCCGTGGCCCGCGGCGATTTGTCCCGAAAGATCACGGTCGACGTGAAGGGCGAAATTCTCGAACTGAAGAACACCATCAACACCATGGTGGACCAACTCAACGCATTCGCCGCAGAGGTCACGCGCGTGGCTCGCGAAGTCGGCACCGACGGCAAGTTGGGCGGCCAAGCGCAAGTGCCCGGAGTCGCAGGCACTTGGAAGGACCTCACGGACAACGTGAACGTGATGGCCGCAAACCTCACCGAGCAAGTGCGCGGAATTGTGAAGGTCGTGACCGCCGTCGCGAACGGAGAGTTGACGAAAAAGTTGACCGTGCAGGCGAAGGGCGAAGTCGCCGCGCTCGCCGACACGATTAACAATATGACGGACACGCTCGCAACTTTCGCCGATCAGGTAACCACCGTCGCGCGTGAAGTCGGTGTAGAGGGCCGGCTCGGCGGTCAAGCCAACGTCCCTGGTGCCGCCGGCACCTGGAAGGATCTCACCGGTAACGTCAACCTTCTCGCCGACAACCTCACCAACCAGGTCCGGGCCATCGCGGAAGTCACGACCGCCGTTACCAAGGGCGATTTGACGCGTTCGATTCAGGTCGAGGCCAGCGGCGAAGTGGCTGAGCTGAAAGATTACATCAACACCATGATTGACAACTTGCGGCTCACGACGGATCGCAACAATGAGCAGGACTGGCTGAAGACGAACCTCGCGCGGTTCACGGGCATGTTGCAGGGTCAGCGTGATCTCACCACGGTTGGCCGAATGCTCTTGTCTGAGCTGGCTCCGCTCGTTAACGCCCAGCAGGGCGTGATCTACCAAATGGAAGACGAAGAGACCGGGAACATGGTCTTGCTCTCGGCCTTCGCCGATCGCGCGGACGACGGACACCCCGACCAATTGCGTGTGGGCAGCGGCCTTGTGGGTCAGTGCGCGGCAGAGAAGAGACGTATGCTCATCGGCGATATGCCGCCGCACGCGATTCCGATTCGCTCGGGCTTATTCGAGGCCGTTCCGCGAAACATCATTGTGCTCCCCGTTCTTTTCGAGGACCGCGTCAAGGCCGTTATAGAATTGGCGTCGCTGAGCGTCTTCACGCCTTCGCATCTCGCGTTCCTTGAGCAGCTCACTTCCAGCATCGGCATCGTGCTCAACAGTATTGAGGCTACGATGCAAACGGAAGGCTTGCTGAAACAGTCGCAGCAACTAGCCGCCGAGCTTCAGACCCAGCAGACCGAATTGCAGCAGACCAACGAGCAGCTCGCGCAAAAGGCTCAGCAACTTGCCGAACAGAACGTAGAAGTCGAACGCAAGAATCAGGAAATTGAACAAGCGCGCAGGGCTGTGGAAGAGAAAGCCAAAGAGCTCGCCCTTACCTCGAAATACAAGTCGGAATTTCTAGCCAACATGTCTCACGAGTTGCGCACGCCGCTCAACAGCATTCTCGTGTTGGGCCAGCAACTCAACGACAATCCCGACGGCAACTTGACGCCGAAGCAGGTTGAGTTCGCGCGAACAATTCATGGCGCGGGAACCGACTTGTTGAATTTGATTACTGATATTTTGGATCTCTCGAAGATCGAATCCGGAACGGTTTCGGTGCAGGCGGAAGAAGTCTTCTTCGCCAGCCTGCTTGACATGATCGCCCGGCCCTTCCGCCACGAAGCAGACGGCCGTCATCTCGACTTCGAGATACAAACCGATCCAAGCCTTACCCGCAGTTTGGTAACCGACTCCAAGCGCCTCCAACAGGTGCTCAAGAACCTTCTCTCCAACGCGTTCAAATTTACCGAACACGGCAGCGTGCGCCTGAGCGTATTCGCCGCCCAGAGCGGCTGGAGCGAGGAGCATCCGGTGCTTGGAAGATTGGCGTCCGTGGTGGCCTTCGAGGTCACTGACAGTGGTATCGGCATACCGATCGAAAAGCAGCGCCTAATCTTTGAGGCTTTCCAGCAAGCAGACGCGGGCACCAGCCGTAAGTACGGCGGCACCGGCCTTGGGCTTGCGATCAGCCGTGAACTCGCTGGATTGCTCGGCGGAGAGATTCAATTGCGCAGCGCCCCGGACAAAGGGAGCACGTTCACGCTCTACTTGCCGCAAACATACGTAGGACCGTCATCCGCTGCGGCGACAAGCGACGCCAAGTTTTCCGGAATTTCCCCAACACTTCGACCCTCGAACGTTACGGTAGTCGAGCGTTCAAGCGAACAGATTCCCGACGATCGTGAGACCTTGACGGAAGATGATCCAATTCTCTTAATCGTGGAGGACGACCCGCATTATGCCCGGCTCCTTCGCGACCTATCTCGCGATAAGGGGTTCAAGGTTCTGGTCGCCACCCGTGGCACGGAAGCCTTGGATTTGGCTCGCGAGTTCCATCCAACCGCCATATCCCTCGACGTTTTCTTGCCGGACATGTTGGGCTGGACCGTCCTGAATCATTTCAAGCAAGATCCGGCGATGCGCCATATCCCGATCCAGATGTTGACGCTCGACGAAGATCGTCAGCACGGATTGGCAAGCGGTGCGTTCGCGTACGTGAACAAACCAACCACTCCTGACGAACTCGACGCCGCATTCGCCCGCATTAAAGAATACACGGCGCCGCGCCGCAAGCGATTGCTGGTGGTCGAAGACGATCCCGCAGAACAGCTCAGCATCACGGAGCTGTTGGGATACAAAGACATCGACGTTCAAGTCGCCGCCACGGGCGCCGAAGCGCTCGAATCTGTCACCCGCGAGGCGTTCGATTGTGTCGTGCTCGACCTGCGCCTTCCGGATATGTCGGGCTTCGATGTCCTCGAGCGTTTCCGCGAAACCCCGGCACTGATCAACTTGCCGGTCGTGGTATTTACCGGCAAGGATTTGTCGCCCGAAGAAGACGCGCGTCTGCACATGCTGGCTCGCAGCGTAGTCGTCAAGGGAGTCGAATCGCCGGAAAGGTTGCTCGATGAAACGGCGCTGTTCTTGCACCGCGTCGTTACCGACCTTCCGCCGGAAAAACAAAAAATGCTCGAGCGTTTGCATAATTCCGATGAAGCGCTCGTCGGCAAAAAGGTTCTGGTCGTCGACGACGACGTCCGCAACATTTTCGCTCTTAGCAGTGTCCTCGAACGCCGGGGAATGACGGTGCTCACCGCCGGAACCGGCCGCGAGGCGATCGCAACACTTGAATCGACTCCAGACATGGCGATTGTGCTGATGGACATCATGATGCCCGAGATGGACGGATATGAAACGATGCAGGTGATTCGACAAAATCCGTCCTTCCGCCGGTTGCCCATCGTTGCGCTCACGGCGAAAGCCATGAAAGGCGATCGCGAAAAGTGCCTCGAGGCCGGCGCATCGGAGTATCTGGCGAAGCCCGTGAACACGGAGCAGTTACTGTCGGCGCTCAGAATGTGGTTTCATCGATAGGGCGGGGGATCTACTGGTAGACCACCAAGATTCCGAGTGGATTCTATTGAGGGCCCGCCAAAGTTAATGGGCTGGTTTTGCTTTGGTTCTGTCAGTAGGTTTTTATTTACATGTGTGTGGCCTGAGTGATGTCGCTGCCTGCGAAGAATAGCCTTTTGTGATTTGATGAGAGGACCGATGAGCGACCAACAGAAGGTCAACATTCTCATGGTAGACGACCAGCCCGGCAAGCTTCTCAGTTACGAGGTCATGCTCAAGGAATTAAACGAGAACCTGATCAAGGCCCATTCCGCCCGGGAAGCGCTCGATCAATTGCTCAAATTCGATATTGCAGTCGTTCTCATGGATGTCAGTATGCCCGAACTCGACGGTTTCGAGTTGGCTGGCATGATCCGCCAGCATCCCCGGTTTCAGAAGACTGCGATCATTTTTATCTCCGCGGTGTATCTGACCGATTTGGATCGCCTCAAGGCCTATGAGCGCGGCGCGGTGGATTACATTTCCGTTCCGGTCATTCCCGAACTGTTGCGCGCGAAAGTCAGCGTCTTCGCCGACTTGCATCGCAAAACCAGGCAGATGGAAGCGTTGAATCGCGAACTGCGCAGTCTTTCGGCTCGACTGATTGCCACACAGGATGAAGAGCGCCGGCGCATCGCCCGCGATTTGCACGATAGCGTGGGACAATTGGTCGCGTCGCTTTCGATGAATAACGGGTTGGCGATGCTCCAAACGGATAAGCTCAGTCCCCCCGCCGCCGATGCCCTGCGCCAAAATGCGGAGCTCGTGCAACAGCTCTCAAAGGAAGTGCGCACGATCTCGCACCTGCTTCATCCGCCTCTTCTCGATGAGATTGGCCTCTTGCCGGCTATAAAACTGTTCGCCGACGGTTTCGCCGAACGCAGCAATGTGAAAGTCAGCGTGGAGCTTTCGCGTGACATCGGCCGCCTCGCGCCCAATGTCGAGATTTCGGTTTTTCGCATTGTGCAGGAATGTTTGACCAATGTTTATCGCCATTCAGGAAGTGAGACGGCCTCGATCAAGATACATCCCGGCGAGAAAAACATGCTTACCGTCCAAGTCAGCGATCAGGGCAAGGGAATGCCTCGCGAGCAACGTATCTCGATGTTCCTGGGAACCAACGACGGCGTTGGCCTCAGCGGGATGCGCGAGCGGGTGAGAGAGCTTGGCGGCGCGCTCGATGTTCAATCCAGCGAAAATGGTACAATCGTCACCGCGGAGTTTCCTGTGATCACGGAGGCGCCCGTTAACGCATAAATTAGCGACACAGCTAAGCTTGGTGCCTGCTGAGTCGTGGTCAAGGCCCTCGAGATATTTCTTCCGATGCGCACTCGATTTCTAATCGTCGACGACAACGATGTTGTGCGAAAAGGCCTTCGTACAGTTTTGCAAGCGAATCCTGACTGGGAAATATGCGGCGAAGCGGATAATGGCTTGGCCGCCGTGGAACTCTTCAAAGAATTACGCCCCAACGTCGTGATTGTGGATTTCAAGATGAAGGGACTCAACGGCGTTGAGACAGCGCGACGCCTATTGGAAATTGCTCCCGCCGTGCCGATCGTAATGTTTACCGAACATGCCAGCTCCGAATTAGAGAAACATGCGATGGAAGTAGGCATTCGCAGAGTCATTTCGAAGATTGACGCGTTTCCGATGGTCGGTATCATTGAGGCGCTCCTCGGACCGATCGAGCCCGAACCGAGTGATGGCGATACGAACAAAAATTGACGTCGCTCCTCAGGCCAGAACATTTGCGCGTTAGCGTGCTTTCGCGCCGGCGCCACGGGCGGCAGTTTCGACCGTTGGGCCTGTCTGTACCCACACTGCACTTGGAAATTCTGCGAGCCGCGGGATCTATTTAAATGGCGCAGGCGATGGCGCAACTAAAACGTTGCGCCACCGCCTCGGTAAGCAGCACCACAAGGGACTACATGCCGATGTATTGAACGTGCACGTAGGTCCCTGTGTCCATGTTGTATAGCAGGTACCATCCCGGATGATCCGGATCGTCGTAAACCACAAATTCATCGCCGCAGGTCGTCCAGCACCAGTCGGACGCTAGTGCCCAATCCCAGGACGCTACTTCAAATCCAAACCCTCCAGGGAACCAGAAACGGTGGGCGCCGGCGTCAAATCGCAGTATGCCGAACTGATGCCCCGGACCGATGTCCCCGAAGTGCCCGTGAGCGTACGGATGATCCAGATGGAAGCGCGCATCATTCCCAGCAGGATGACCATACCAGTGATCGCCGTTTACGTGTTGACTGTTGTCCACGCGACCGTTGGGCATGTGTTCGGCTTCAGGTGCCCTGGTGGCTTCGCGGTGCGGCGGGGGTGGCGGCGCATGGCCACCGTTGCCGGCATGGTGTCGCTGCGCGTAAAGCGACATCGCGGCAACGAACATAAGGGCAGTCGTAAGGGTCAAAGCTTTTTTCATCAAGGTCTCCTTTCCTGCGGCGTCAATTTTTAAATGTCCCCCTTGCTTCAGTCCATACATTGACCGCTGTAGGCTGTCCCACTAGAAAATTGTAGGCGGTCGGTGGTCGATTTAGTTTTAACGCATAAAGAGACGGAGGCCAACACTGAATGGCGGAGAGGGGGGGATTCGAACCCCCGACACCCTTTTGGGGTGTAACTGCTTAGCAGGCAGCCCTGTTCGGCCACTCCAGCACCTCTCCGCGGAGACAGTCGCCGGGATTGTGAAATTGCAAAGCGAGCTGCCGGTCGAAGTATAGCATTCGCGCTCAGCGCGCGGCTAACCTCTGCGAAGCGGAGCCCGCGCTTACCAAACGCCGCGCCTCAAACATCAGCGCGCCGGTGCAAGCGGCGGATCGGAAGCGCTCGCAGGTCGCTCTTCGCGTGTCGCACGCACCACGCCGGATTCATCCGTATAGAAACTACGATAACCGTGATTGCCGGCTGTCGCTTGAAGCGTGTAACTGCGAATCGAACCGTCAGAGGCAAGTGGCCCCGGCGAGTACTGCATTTGATACCCGAAGCTCTGCGCACGCTGCGCCGCCACACGCACCGCCGCTCCCAACGGATCGAGCGTCGATGGATACGCCCCGGACATCACTTGTGAATATGACGCTAGCGCTGCTTGCACCTGTGTCAAGGAGTCCAGCGCTTGCTGCTCTGCCTGCACCGTCGGCTGCCCGGTTCGCGGCGACACTACAAACCACAGAAAGCTCCACAGCGATCCGAACACCACAGTCAGCAAGACGATCCAGCGAATCACTCGCTTGCGCCTGCTTGGCGGAGTCTTTGCCGGAGTTTCTCCCTCGGGCACGATCGTCAGGTCGGTTCCGCAGTGCGGACAGATCTCCGTCGCCTGATTGATTTCTTCGTCGCACTGTCGGCACGTGTACATGAAGATTGGGTATGGGTTCCACCGTGCGGCTCTACTCGCAGCTCGCGAAAGCGGAGACCCCGCCGAGATTCCGCTCTGCCCGTGTCGCTGCGATGCCGAGCCGTACGAGACTACGCCTGATCCTTGTGACCCACAATAATGATCCGGGTGCCGCTATTTTCGCTACTCTCCCACGACGCCTTCTTCCACTCCCATTTTCCAATCGATGCCACTTGATTCGACGACCAGGAAAAATTCGCGCGGGTCTTCGGAAACGTACGCGATTCCATTTCCCGCGCCCTTGTGGTCAACCGCCACCGTAACAAATCGCCCGCTTATGGAACTGTGCACGATTACTTGAAAATTTCCCGTTCCCGGCGATTGCGACGGCTTAGCTTCCCACTTGATTCGCCACTGTCCGGTTCCGATGTTGAAGGAATCCGTCTGGTAGTTTGCGCGGCCCGACCACGATGCAACGGGACTCCATCCCATCGCCGCCGGCTTCGGTGCCGTCTCCGTCCCGGATTGGCAGGAACCCATCATTAGAGCCAGCGCAACCAGTAGAATCTTCATCTTCAATCCGAGTTGTCCTCGGCTCGATGGAGCGTTGCCAATGCGGCCAGTTTCGCGCATGTCCACTTCTGGCAATAAGCATCTGAGTCGCGACCGGACCCGAACCGCCGTGCGGCGGTTTCGTCATTCGATCCGGCACCATCAGGTTTCGGCTGATATTACCCGATCCACCGTCGAGTGATGCAGTTTGGCAACTTCGTCCAGAAGAAAAAGATCCGTGAGCAATGCGCGAAGATGGATCGAAGCGTTCAAATTATCGATTAGCTGAGAGCTGATCGTCGGCTGTGCCAGAACCAGTTCCATCGCTGCCAGCGCATCGCCGCAATCGCGATCGAGTACGGCGAGGAATGCTTCATGGCGTGCGGCAGGTTGCAGGTTCGCTTGGCTTATCGCGGTTTTGTACGCGGCCGGCAAGCCCGTCAGCGATTTCACGGCGCGTCCAAGCAAATTGCGAAGTTGCCCTCCCGCGGCGCTGCCTGCATCCCGAGTCAGTCCCTGCGCCGCGTACGCGAGCATGAACTCGTAACATTCCTCTACGGCGTTACACCGTTCAACCAGATCCTCCAGCGCCATATCAGGCTGTCCCGCGTTCTGGATCGGTCAGCGGCGATTCCATTGGCTCCGAAGAAGGTTCGCCAGAGACATTCCATCGTTCCGGGTCGTGCTCCTCGAGAAATTTCTCGCGGCTCATAGTTCCGTAGATCATTGACTTTGTTATAGCCAGCTTCTCCGGCCGAAATGCGAAATAAATATGCGCCGTGATAAGAGTGATCAACCCCACGCCCGCAAGGCCATGCAACACGTACATCATTCCCCACGTCATGTCGCTGAACAAATACGGATTGCGCGTCAGAAACGGTGTATGAATGCGGAACAGCATGAATGCGCCTGTGCAAGCCACCGCTAGCCCGGCAAACACGATTGCCAAATGATACATTTTATTTTCAAAAGGATACTTTGCAAATTTTCGCGGAAGAGGCGCCGGCTTCCCCATGAAACGCAACCCGCGCCTCATCGCATCGCGGATGTCGATCCTGTCCGGCCAGATGGACCAGAAGTCCATAAAAAACGTCGCGTGGAAAAGATGGAAAATGATCGACGCGATTAGAACCAGTCCCGCGATCCAGTGCCATGTAATCCAATCGAATCGCACGCCCACCTTCGGCAGAAATGCCGAAAACAGCAGCACCAACATAGCCGCCGCCATCACCCAATGAAACACACGCGCCGTCAGTGAATGTCTTTTCACCTCCGCCGGTATCGCGTACTGGACGTCCGCGGCTGCAAATTCCTCGCGCTTCGCGAAATAGCGGATCCAAATCGCGTGCACAATCACGAATGCCAGCCCCGCAATCGCCGCAACCCAGATCAGCCCCCACGCGATGTGGATCGGGACGTTTTGTCCCCACGGGCTCGTCGCCCATTGAATGAAACGCACCTAGGCCTCCATCGTTCCGCGTATCGAACGCTTCACCAGGTTTCGCATCAGCGGCAATTTGTAACCGTTAAAGCGCAGCGGTACGGCGCCTTGAATTGCCATTTTCCCCGCCATGTCGGCGGTCTCTTCATTGAGCGGTTTTCCGGCGATGGCGTCTTCCACTTGTTTCAAGTGCCACGGATGCGGAGCCACCCCGTTCACCACGATGCGGATTCGCTGGATCACGCCGCCGCTAACCACCTTCGCTGAAGCCACGTTGACGAGCGGAAAATTCCACACCGGACGATCGCGCACCTTCTCGAAATAGAAATCGGTGCCCGCCCATGTGCCCGGAATGCGAATTGAAGTCAGAAGTTCTCCTGGTTTCAACACCGTCATGCGCGTGATGTCGATCCCGGGGTTGGTGAAATAATTCTCCGCTTCCACCACGCGTTCGCCCCGCGCGCTGCGAATTACCATTTGCGCCTCTAGCGCGACCATCGCCGGCGCCGAATCCGAAGGGCTCACCGCCACGCAGCGGTCCGCGCCCAGAATCGCGTGCTCCCGATTCATTCCCACCGGCGTATCCGCATAACAAATATTCCCGCCCGCGCGATAGCAGGGAAATCCGCTGCGGTAATACCAGCACCGCGCGTCCTGCGAAATATTTCCGCCAATCGTGCCCTGATTCCGAATTTGCGGAGACGCCGCTGCCTCGGCCGCATCGGCCAGAAGTTTGAATTTGGAAATCACCATCGGATCGCGCACAACTTCCGTCAACGTTGTCATCGCGCCGATTTCAACCCCGCCATTGTATTCGCGCACTCCACGAAGCCCCGAAATCTGGCTCAGGTCCACAACCACCTTCGGACGCTTGATGCGATCTTTCAGCCAATCGAAGCTATCGAGTCCGCCGGCGAATACCCACGCGTCGGATCCATATTCAGCCAGCAGCGCCACCGCGTCATCCACGGAGGTCGGTTGAAACAACTCGAAGTCAGGCATTACATCGTGGAGTACGGCCATATGTATTTCTCCTGATCTTTTTCTGCGTCTTTTTCACCGAGCGAACTAAATGTGCGCCTCAAGCGGCTCCGTCACCGGCTTGCCCGCCTCCAGCGACGTCAAAATCATGTCCGCCAATACTGGCGCGCGCCGGAAAATATCGTCCCCAAGCGCGTCGGAAATCGCATTCAGAATCGCGCAGCACCCGCCCCCGACCGGCGGCTCGCCGATGCCGCGCGCGCCCACTGGAGTTTCCGGATCCGGAATATTCAGCGCCGCCCAATTCATGTTCTCCGGCGCATTCAAAATGGTCGGCGGATTGTTTTGGTAAAACCGCTTGGCCATCGCCCAACCAAGGTGTTTGTCGTAAACCCATTTCTGCCCCACCGCATGCCCAATCCCCAGCATCGATCGTCCCAGAATCTGTCCGCTCAGCGCCTTCGGATGAATCACGGTGCCCACGTCGGCCACAGCGAAAAAATCCAAAATGCTGTACGCGCCGGTTTCGACATCGATCTCGACTTCTGCGAACGTAGCCACGAACGAGAACGATTGCCCGTCCTGCCCATAGTTGTCCCGCGCGACGCCCATCAGCCCCTGCCCCGCCAGCGCCGTCGCCGCTTTCGTCGTAACCTTATTAATGTCGGCCGGCAACGTATGCCCGTCATATACGCCGCCCAACGCAATCGCGCGCGTCGCCGCTTGAGCCAGCGTCATACTGGCGCCGCCGCCCTTGCGATAAACGCGCTCGTGCGCAACTTCATAATCTTCAGGACGCCCGCCGTGATCTTTCGCCGCGATCTCTTGCAATTTTGTTTTCGCGTCCATCCCCGTCGCGTGAGCCGCGCGCGTCATCGCATGCGTTGTCTGGCTGCCGCCCGATACACAGCTCCACGGAAGATTGTTGGCCGTATTTCCCCAGGTCAGCTCAACTTTCTCCCACGGCATGCCCACGATTTCCGCGGCCACGCGCTGAGCGTCGCTGAAATTTTCCGTCCCCAGGTTCCCGATCCCCGATTGGATGTACATCTTGCCATCGGGTTTAATCACGAATAGTCCGTCGTAGCCTTTGGACCCCGCGACGAACGTGCTGCTCGAAACTCCCAGCCCACGAACTTTTGTACCCACGCGTTTCCCGCCCGCGGCCTTGCGTTCATCCCATTTGAACAACTCGGCGCCGCGATCGAACGCTTCTTTCAGGTAGCAACTCGTCGGGTATGACCGTTTGCCTCCGTTCGGCGGCGCAGGCCCAAATTCCGCTTTGCCTTCCGGAGCATTGATTCTGTGAATCGCCACCTGATCGATCTTCAATTGCCGCGACGCCTTCGCCAGAATCGGCTCCATCAGCGTGATTCCTTGTATTCCGCCGGGCGAGCTTTGCGCCCCGCGCGGCGGCGTATTCGTCAGCACGGAAATTCCGCGCCAGCGCATCGCCGGCGGTTGGTACAGCAGCGAAACTATGCGTCCCGACATTCCCGCGTCGCCCACTTGATCGTACGGCCCGTTGTCGCACACCGAATACATATCCAGCGCCGTGATCCGCCCGTCGTTCGTGAAGCCCACCTTGATTCGTCCCGTAATGCTCGGCCGCGCCTTGCCGATATAATGTTCCTCTTCTCGGCTCACGCGCATCATCACCGGCGCATTGCACTTTCGCGAAAGAATCGCCGGAATAATCATCTGAATGTTTCCGCTCGCCTTGCTCCCAAACCCGCCGCCCGTGTATTCGCTGATTAGCACCACGTTATCCGGACTCATATTCATCCATCGCGCGATGGCCGGCACCGTTTGTATCGTGCTCTGCGTGCCTCCGTGCAGGAAAAGTTTGCCGCCTTGCCAGTACGCCATCGCTGTCCGCGTTTCCATGCACTGGTGGCTCGTATCCGGCGTCACAAACGATTCATCCAGAATCAAGCTCGCGTTTTTGAATCCCGCATCCAGATCGCCATACGTCCATTGATCCGTCGGCTTGCCCATCGGCATTTTCCCTTGGGCATAATCTTTGAAATCCTCATCGGTCCATTTCAGTTCCACCACCGTCAGCGGAGGCGGAGGACCGGGTTTCGCGCCGGGTGCTGTCGCAGGCGCGGGCGGGCGCATCCAGGTGTTGCCGTCGGTCCGCGCGTTTGGACCGCCTGGCCGCAAACTATCGAACGGATCCAGCACAAATGGCAGCGGTTCAAATGTAACTTTTATTTTTTCGATCGCCTCAGCCGCCGTCAGTTCATCGACAGCCGCGACCGCCAGAATCGGTTCGCCCTGATAGATCGGCTCCATCGCCAGTCCGCGCTCTCCGCGCAAATTGGCCTTCACCAGCGCGCCCAGATCCGTGTACGAATCGGCCGGCGCCGGCAGATCGTCCATCGTAACCATGCCGCGCACGCCGGGCATCCGCAGCGCTTCCGAAGCGTCGATGTTCAGCACGCGCGCGTGCGGATACGGACTCAGCAGCAGCTTCGTAAACAGCATCCCGTCCGCGCGATAATCTTCCGCGTATTTTGATCGTCCCGTCACTTTCGCAATCAGATCGGGCGTCGCGTAGTTCTGTCCCACCAGTTTCGTCTTGTCCGGCGGAGTGTTCGCGGTTACCAGCAGCTTTTCGGAATCGGCCGGCGCGCCCGCCGTCGGGTTGGGCGTTGAATTTGACGTTGCGTCAGGCATGGTTCACCCCCCGCGAAAGCTCGGCGCCGCGCATCAGCGCGTTCAAAATCTTTTCGTAGTCCTGGCACCTGCAAAGATTGCCGGAAACCCCGTGCGCCAGTTCCTGCCGCGTCGGATTCGGATTCACCTTCAGAAATCCTGCCGTGGCCATGATGAATCCCGACATGCAGAACGCGCACTGGAATCCCTGCTCGTCCACCACGCCCTGCTGCACCGGATGCAGCGTTCCGTCGGCCGCCGCCAGCCCTTCGATGGTCTGGATTTTTTTGCCGCGCACCGTATGCGTCAGCACGGAGCATGAGTAGTGCGGCACATCGTCGATCAGCACCGTGCAGCATCCGCACTCCGCGCGGTCGCAGCCAATTTTCGTGCCGGTTAGCCCAAGCTTGTAGCGCAACGTCATCGCAAGCGTCTCTTGCTTCATCGCGTCCACGGGTCTTTGCTGCCCGTTTACGTTCAGCACGATCAGCCGCTCCACCGATCCCGGCGCCGAAGCGAACGCCCGTTGCAGCGTGCCCCGGAAAAGGTAGCCCGCCGACGACACTGCTCCCGCCGCGATCACTCCCTTGATAAGCTCCCGCCGCGTCAGCCACAGCGGCTTAGCTTCCGCATCGTGATTCTCAGACATAAAAGCGTTCCTCGGTAGGCGACCTTCGGCTCGACCTTCAGTGTCGCGGAATTTCCGTCAACGGGCGCGCCAGATACCGCATCCATCTTGAAGGACGGATGCCGGTCTCTGATGGTTTCCTATTGAAACCGCGCTCGAGGCCATCATACTCCCGTCGACAAGCGTCGTGAACCCGCTGCAACACTTTTCTCGGCCCGCGCTATGATTCAAATGTCGAAACGCCGCAACGGCGAGCACGCCAGACGCGCGTTATATATATGACCACCGTTCGACCTCCAACGGATCGCTCCCGCCCGCACATTGCGCCCGCTCTCGCCGCATCTCTCTATGTGCAATCCGATGCCGCTCGCTGGGGCCTGAGTCTTGCGGCGTTCACAGAATGCCTCTGCGCCAGCGCCGCTCGTGGTCTCTCCGATTCGTCCGCCGATATCGAACGCTACCTAAGCTCACTTCACTTGCGGGATTTGGCCTTGGCCGTCGCATGCGCCGCGGGACAGCCGGAAGCGTGGGATCATTTCGTCGCTCACTATCGCGAACAGCTTCATGCCGCCGCCCGCGCCATCGTCGGTGCGCCGCGCGACATCGAGCGCGCCCGTGAACTCGCCGATTCGCTTTATGCCGATCTCTACGGCCTGTCCGGCGTCTCAGGCGCTCGCCGCAAGCCGCTCTTTTCCTATTTTCACGGTCGCAGCAAACTCTCCACTTGGTTGCGCGCCGTCTTGTCGCAGCGCTACGTCGATCTTCTCCGCTCTGGCCGCCGCGAAGTGGCGCTGGATGACGCCGGAGAAATCGGCGAAACGCGTGCGAGCGACGATCGCGCCAATGCCACAAGATCGCCCGCGCGCGCCGCCACCCACGCGCTTCCAGATACGCCCGATCCCGATCGCGCGCGATATCTCGATTTGCTCCACGCCGCACTGGCCGAAGCCCTCGCACGCATCTCCGCTCAGGATCGCTCGCGCCTCCGCGCGTATTATCTCGAGGGATTCACGCTGGCCGAAATCGCGAAACAGCGCGGCGAACACGAAGCCACCGCTTCGCGTCATCTCGATCGCTGTCGCCGCGAATTGCGTCAGCGCGTTGAGCGCCGCTTGCTCGATGGCGATCCGTCGCACGATGGCCGCCACGCCCGGCCCGCACTTAGCGCCGCCCAAGTCGCGCTATGCTTCGAGTACGCGGTCGAAGATTGGCCCTTCGATCTGAAATCCGCGCTCAATCGCGGCTCCAGCGGCGAGCCGGGCGTACCGTAGAGCTGGGGAATGCAAGGCGGCGAGCGAAGATCGTTCAAAGAGTAAGGAAGGACGTACGCAATGGCAACAAGCGATCGAGATCCCGAATCCGAGAAGCGAAAAGACAAGGCGTTTGACCGCGTCCTCGCCGAAGCCTTTTCCGCCGAAGCGCGGAAAGATTGCCCCGACGCCGAAACTCTCGCCGCGTTCTACGAGCGCGCCCTCGCTCCCGCCGAAACCGCCCACTGGCGCGAACACTTCACCACCTGCTCCCGCTGCCAGCAAGCGCTCGCCGCCATGGCCGCTTCCGACCCGAATCCGTTGGCTGCAAAAGAAATCGAGCACCTCGGCGAATCGGTCGCCGCCACGGCATGGCTGCGCCGAGTTTTGAAATGGCCACGCTATCTCGATCCGCGCACTCTCGCTCCATTAGCCGCGGCCGCGGTTCTTGTTGTCGCGCTTTGGTTCACGGCCCATCCACCCGCCACCTCGCCCAGCCAGATCGCTCTCGAATATTCGGTGGCGCCTCCCGCGCCTGAACCACTCGTCGCCGAAAACAAGGCCGCTCCATCTCCGCCACCCGAGCGTTACGAATCTTCGCCCTCAAGCTCTGCTCCGCAACAATCTTCGCGCGCGCCGCTTCCGCGCCTCGCTATGCCGCGCTCCGCGCCCGTGTCTCCCGCGCCTCCAGCGCAATCGGCCTCCGCCGCACCCGAACAGTCGCAATCTGCACCCAGTGGCTCCGAAGAACAATCTGTGCCGCAAGTCCCGGCGGCATCGGAATCACGCGAACAATCAGCTAGCGATTCCACCGCCTCATCCGGTGTCGCTGGTGGAATCGGATCGGGTTCCGGCGCTGCGGCTGGCGGAGCCGTCGCCGGAGGAACTCCGGCTCCAAACTCAGCACCGGAGCAAGCTCGCGGGGAAGAGGAAACGGCATCCGCCGGTGCCACAAACGAAGCTATCGCCACCGTCGCGCCCACCGCCAAGCTCACGGGGGCCATAGCAAGTTTCGGAGGAATTGTTGCTGCGGCCCAGAGCAACTCACTCGTCGTCTGGCAATTCGGTCGCAACGGCTACATCGCGCGTTCCACCGACAGCGGCGCCACGTGGACGCCGCAATCGAGCCCTGTCCACACCGATCTTCTCGCCGGTTCCGCGCCATCGGAAACAATCTGCTGGCTGGTCGGCCGCCGCGGCGCAATCCTCCGCTCGGTTGACGGGATTCACTGGCAACTCGTCCCCTCCCCGCCGCAAGCCGAACAAAATTCCCAGCCCCCCGATTGGACGTGGATCGAAGCCCACGACGCCCTCTCCGCTGTAGTCGGCACAAAAGATGGCCGCCGCTTCTCCACCTCCGACGCCGGCAAGACCTGGCAGCCTCAGTAGATTCTGAAAGCCCCGAAGGGGCGGCACGCAGGGCGGAAGCCTTGGGTACACAACCCCAAGTACACGCGAGCCCCGTAGGGCGACACGCCTTCGCCCGCCGCGACAACCGCGAACCATTCGAAACATTATCCACAGTTACATAGTGCCAATATTAGAATCATCCGTGATACAATGATTTCCATGATCGCGCGAGCCACAATCGATCCATCCGACATCTTCGCGCCGCCCATTCTATTTCGCGTCCGCAACTCCATTTGTTTTCAAGCATTTAGAAAAAGAGTGCGCAACACGCTGAATCCAAACGCTTTTAAGTTCCAGCATTCTCATGCGTATGCGCACTCTTCTGCCGCACGCCCTTTAGTTTCAACACTTTTGCAAAAACATACCGGGGGTGTATACCCCCCTCTGCCCGCCGCGCCGCTCCCTTCAATCGCCGCGTCGCTAACTCTAGCGTTCTCATGGATTTCGCTCCGGGACGCAAGAAATCTCCGCCCCACCGTTCAAACCTGTGCAGGCCAACTGCGCACAGATTCGGACGCCGCCTGCGGAGGCAACAATGAAACTGTCTTCTCGGCACACGAACTCCATGCTGTCCGGTCGCTCAATCCTCGCGCTTCTGATCGCCGTGCTTTTCACGCTCTCCCCGCTCCAAAATTTCGCGCAAGCCGCCAATCCCCCGGCCGCGCAAGTCGATCAGAAACCAAGCGCAACCGCCGATACCACCACAACGCTGAAAGACCAGACCGATCTCTCCGTCACCGTCTACAACTCCGATCTCGCCCTCGTCCGCGACGTTCGCCAAATCGATTTGCCCGCCGGCGAATCCCGCCTTCGCTTCATGGACATCGCCGCCTCGATCAATCCGGCCACAGTCCATTTCCGCTCCGTCGCCGATGCCGCCAAGCTGAATGTCCTCGAGCAGGACTATGAATACGATCTCCTCGATCCCGCGAAGCTTTTGCAGAAATATGTCGGCCGCGACGTCACGCTCGTACGCGCCATTCAGAAAGATGGCTCAACCGATTTCCAGCAATCTCCGGCCACGCTCTTGTCCGACAATGCCGGCGGCCCCGTCTGGAAGATCGGAGATGAAATCGTCACCGGCATGGCCACGGACAGTTATCGCTTTCCCGAACTCCCCGGAAATCTTTACGATAGCCCCACGCTGTTGTGGCTGCTCGATAATCGCGGCCCGCAACGCCAAACGGTGGAAGCGTCGTACCTCACCACCAATCTTTCCTGGAGCGCCGATTACGTTCTCACCCTCGGCCGCCAGGAAAATTCCGCCGATCTCAACGGTTGGGTCACGCTCGTCAACAACAGCGGCACCGCATTCCAGAACGCGCAACTCCAATTGGTCGCCGGCGATGTTCATCGCGTCGAATCCCAATCCGGCGTCGGCGGCGCCCTCATGTCCAGGGCCATGGATGAAGCCAGACCCGCGGCGCCGTTCCAGCAGGAATCCTTCTCCGAATATCATCTCTACACTCTCGGTCGCCGCACCTCGATCGAAAACAATGAAAGCAAACAAATCAGTCTGCTCAGCGCCTCCGCGTTTCCCATCGAGCGCCGCTACGTCGTCAACGGCGATTCCGGTTATTACCGCAGCGCCTTCTCGCCCGGCGCGCTGATCAAGGATCCCGTCGAGGTCTATTACAAATTCCAAAACGAAGAAAAATCCGGTTTGGGTATGCCGCTGCCCGCCGGCACCGTGCGCGTCTACGAACCCGATTCGCACGGCGGCGTTCTCTTCATCGGCGAAGATCACATCGATCACACGCCCAAAGACGAATCCGTCGATCTGCACGTCGGCAACGCGTTCGACATCGTCGCCGAACGCAAGCAAACCGACTATCAGCAGATTTCAAATCGTGTGGTGGAAATGGAATACGAGATCACTCTGCGCAATCACAAGGACGTGCCCGTCACCGTCGAAGTGAACGAGCCCATCGGCGGCGATTGGCAAATGCTCAGCTCCACCTACGATGCGAAAAAAACCGGCGCATTCGCCGCGCAATTTGAAGTCCCCGTCGCGCCGAATGGCTCATCGGTTTTGCGCTACCGCGTCCGTGTTCATTGGTAGTTCGTAAGTTTGTATGTAGGGGCGGAGCTTGTCTCCGCCCGCTTTTCTTCCGGGGCGAGTAAAGCGGATTGTTGCATCGCTACGGCCCCTTGACGTTGTCGAGGAAGAATTGCGTGGCGCGGTTGAATAAATGTACGCGAGCCTCCGCGTCGCCCAGTCCGTGGCCGCGCCCCGCGTAGATTTGATATTCGGCATATTTGCCGGCTCGAACGAAACTGTTCGCGAGCGACACGGTTTGACCGAAGTGCACGTTGTCGTCGTCCGTGCCGTGCGCGATTAGGAGTTTGCCTTGCAACGCGCCCGCCTTGTTGAGCACGGAAGATTCGCGGTAGCCCGCGGCGTTGTTTTGCGGCGTGCCCATATATCGCTCGGTGTAAATCGTGTCGTAGAAACGCCAGTCGGTCACGGGGCCCACCGCGAAGCCCGCGCGAAAAACTCCCGGCGCGTTGAGCATCAGGTAGCACGTCAAGTAGCCGCCGTAGCTCCATCCCCAGATTCCCATACGGGATGTGTCGGCCCACGGCTGCTGCTTCAGCCACGCGACGCCGGCGAGTTGGTCGGCCATTTCGATCGCGCCGAAGTGGCGTGCAATCGGCGTTTCAAACGCGTGCCCGCGGCCCGAGGTGCCGCGATTGTCGAGCGTGAAAACCACGAAACCTTTTTGCGCCATCACCTCATGCCACAAAAAGATTTCCCAATTCGTTCCCGCGCCCCACTCGTCCAACACTTCCTGCGCGCCCGGCCCGCCGTAGTAGTGCACGAGCACCGGATATTTCCTGGCCGGATCGAAATCCGGCGGCTTGATCACGGAAGCGTTGAGCGGTGTGCCGTCGGCTCCGGGAATCGTGATGAACTCCACCGGCGAGAGATGATCGGCATCGAGTTCCACGAAATGGTTCTCGTTGAGCACGGTTTCAACCGTGCCGTCGGCGCGGTCGAGAGACTCGTGCGGCGGCGTCATCGCGGCCGATGCCGTATCCACAAAATGCGCGCATCCCACCGGCGCCATCACGATTTCGTGCGTACCCGTTTCGTGCGTGATCGGCACGGGCGTGCCGCCCGAAAGCGCAACGCGATACAGTTGCCGCTCGAGCGGACTTTTTTCGGTCGAGATGTAATATGCAATTTGGTTTGCTTCATCGACGCCTTCAAGGCTTTCAACTTCCCAATCGCCGTGCGTCAGTTGTGTCACCGGAGTTCCGTTTACGCCGTAAAGATAAAGATGACGGAAGCCGGATCGCTCGCTCGACCAAATAAATCGGCGGCCATCCGTGAAGAAATAAAGAATGTCGGAAACATTGATCCAATTCTTATCGCGCTCGGAGAGGATCGTCGCGGCGGTGCCGGTCGCGGCGTCGTCAAAAAGCAAATCGAGTTGCGTTTGCGCGCGATTCAAACGCTCAATCGCGACGCGCTTTGAATCCGGCAGCCATGCCACGCGCGCAAGAAGGGAAGAAGAATCCGAACCCGTGTCCATCCAACGCGTCTGGCCGCCGGCGATCGCGATCACGCCGATCTTCGCGATTGGATTCGGATCGCCGGCCGCCGGATAGCGCTCGTAAACCGGCGTACCGCGCGGATCGAGTTCGTTCACGAGTGGATAGCGCGTCACCGCGCGCTCGTCGAGTTGCAGAAACGCAATGCGCGTGGAATCCGGAGACCACCAGTATGCTGTGTGCAGATCGAGCTCTTCGGGATAAATCCAATCGAGCTCGCCATGGCGAACCGGTTCGCTGCCACCTTGCGTCACCGCATGCATTTGTCCGGTCGCGACGTTCACGACCCAAACGTCGTGATCGCGCAGGAAGCTGACCCAGTGGCCGTCCGGCGAAATTTTGGGATCGTCGAGATCGGCGGCGTCATCGCCCTCGTTGTCGGCGGCTTCCGCCTGCGCGCGCACAAGAATTCTGCTGGCTTGAGTTGCGATGTCGTACCAAACAAGCTCCGAGGCGGAAGCGAACAGCATGGTCTTTCCATCCGGCGCCCAGAAATAACTCGTTGGAGTCACGCGGCCCAGTCCGGTCTGCTGCCCGCGCGAGACGGCGGGGCCAAGAAGTTTCGCCAAATGATCTTGATCGAGCATCACATGTTGCTGGCCCGTCGCGGCATCCGCGATCCACATTTCGGGCCGCGAGCCACCACTTGGCGCGCCATCCTGCAGGAAGGTCACGCGCGAACCGTCCGGGCTCCACGCAATATCGGTAAGTTCGCGGCCGGCCAGGCTGGGTCCGGCATAGATGCGCTCGACTGTGAGAGGAGCCGGGGGTTTCGCTTCCTGTGCGTTCGCCCGCGCTGCCAAGCCCGCAGCCAATACCAACGCGGAGGCGGCTACGAAGACGCGGCACGTTTTTATCAGCACGCAAGCGCGGCGCATGAGTCGCTATCGTTTCTTTCGGCGCGGTTTGGTCTTGCGCGCGCGAGATTTCGGCGCGGGCCGGAGGACGATGGCATCCGCTTCAATTTCGACGAGCATTTCGGGAGCAATCAGGTGGCGCACTTCAACCATTGTGGTGGCCGGACGAATCGCACCGAAGAACTCACCGTGGGCGCGGCCGATGGCTTCCCATTGCGAGATATCGGTGACGAACATGCGTGTGCGGACGACGTCTGCAAGGTGCGCGCCGGCTTTTTGCAGCGCGGAGGCAATGTTGCGCAGCGTCTGAACAGTTTGAGTGTATGCGTCACCGGGGCCGACGATTGCACCGTCATTGCCGGTCGCGGTCGTGCCGGACACATGGACGGGATGGCCGACGCGGACCGCGCGGGAATAGCCGATGATCGGCTCCCACTTCGCGCCGGTTGAAATATTTTGCCGCGCTAGAGTGCGTTCGGGCATATCGCTGCCTCCTCCGCAGGGCGAAAGTATGCCACACGGCTGGCGCCGCCGCAGCGAGGTAACGGCACCGCGGACCGTGACGACGCGCGCCGCGGGGCTGGACGGAGCACGATGTAGCACGCCGCACCATGTTGCGCGGGGCGCACGCGGGGGTGGCGCGCTCGTGCGAACACCCGCGCGCTGCGTGATACACTTCTCGGAATCGTTGAAACTATGAAATGCGAACACATTCTCGAGGCCATCGGACACACGCCACTGGTGCGTTTGAACCGCATAACGCGGGAAATTCAGGCGTCGGTGTATGTGAAGGTCGATTACATGAACCCGGGCGGTTCGGTGAAGGACCGCATCGGCATCTTCATGATCGACGATGCGGAAAAAAAGGGACTGCTCAAGCCGGGCGGAACGATCATCGAGGGCACATCGGGCAATACCGGAATTGGATTGGCGCTGGTGGCGGCCGTGCGCGGCTACAAGATCGTGTTTACGACGACCGACAAGCAATCCAAGGAAAAGGTGGATCAATTGAAGGCGCTGGGCGCGGAAGTGATCGTGTGCCCGACGGCTGTCGAGCCGGACGATCCACGAAGCTATTATTCGGTGGCGCGCAAACTGGCGCGCGAAATACCGAACTCGTTTTATCCGAATCAGTACGAAAATCCGATGAATCCGGAAGCCCACTACCGCACAACCGGTCCCGAAATCTGGGAGGACACAGAGGGAAAGATCACGCACTTTGTCGCGGGTGTAGGAACCGGCGGTACGGCCAGCGGCGTGGGGCGATACCTGAAAGAGAAAAATTCCGCGATCAAGATCATCGCCGTGGATCCGATGGGATCGTTGTACTACGAATTTTTCAAGACGGGGAAAGTGGGAAAGGCGAAAACGTACGTGGTGGAAGGCATCGGCGAAGATATTTTTCCATCGACGATGAATTTCAAAATTCTCGACGATGTGATTCAGGTAAGTGACGAGGAATGTTTCATGTGGGCACGTAGGCTGGCCCGGCAGGAGGGGATTTTCACCGGCGGTTCGGGCGGCGGATGCGTTGCCGCCGCGCTGAAAGTCGCGAAGAGTTTGCCGAAGGACCAAATGGTTGTGGCATTTCTTCCGGACACAGGCACGCGGTATTTGAGCAAGGTTTACAGCGACGAATGGATGCGCGAGCGCGGTTATGTGGACGCGGAAGTTACGCTCACCGCGGAAGACGTGGTTCGCGCCAAGAGACGCAACAGCAAAGAGCGCGAATTGGTGGTGGCGCGGCCGTACCAGACAGTGTTTCACGCGCTGCACGCCATGCAGACGCAGGATATTTCGCAACTGCCCGTCTTTGAGGAATCCACGCCGGTGGGGGCCATTTATGAAGATCAAATTCTGAATCTGGCGCTGCAAGGCAAGGATTTGCGCAAGCTGGTGATTCGCGAAGTGATGAGCAAGCCGCTGCCGCAAGTGCCGAAAACAGTTCCGGTGGAGCGGCTCACGTATTTGCTGAGCCACGAAGGGCCGGCGGTATTCGTGGAAATGGGCGACGGGAAATTCGACATTTTGACGAAATTCGATTTGATGAGCACAATCGCCGCGTTGATGGAACAGCAGCAGCGCCACTAACCCCGCCGAGCAGTAAGAAGAAAAATATATTTGGGACGACGATGAAGATTGACGATTTTAAGCAACGGTTGCAGAAAGGCATTCTGATCGCCGACGGGGCGATGGGATCCTTGCTGCACGAAACCGTAGGCGCGCAGCGTTGCTTCGAGGAACTGAATCTGATCCAGCCGGATGCCATCGGGCGGGTTCATCGTTCCTACATCGAAGCCGGCGCGCAGATTATCGAGACCAATACATTCGCCGCCAATCGCGTGAAGCTGGCGCCGCTGGGGCTTGCCGATCAAGTGGGGCGAATCAATGCGGCGGGAGTGAAAATCGCGCGGGAGGCGCGCGATACGTCGGGGCGAGAAGTTTTACTGGCAGGATCGATCGGTCCGCTGGGAGCGGCGCGGCACATGCGGCCACTTTCGACGGAAGAGCTGCGCGAGGCATTTCGAGAGCAAGCTGCCGCGCTCGAAGAACGCGGCGTGGATCTATTCATCCTGGAAACGTTTTCGGATGTCGATGAATTGATGGGCGCGATCGAAGCGATTCGATCGTT
>JBAQYV010000112.1:0-32999 GCA_049790315.1 Candidatus Acidiferrales bacterium
AGCCCGCGTCGCAGCCCACCGCGGAGCCAACCGGTCCATCGCAGCCCGATGCGACGCCATCCACGCCGGGACCTGGTGCGATCCGTGTCGACGTCAATTTGACTTTAGTGGACGCGACTCCCCGGAAACCCGACGGCCAGGTAATCACCGGCCTGAAAATGAACGATTTCGTGTTGCAAGAAGACGGCCAGGTGCAACAAATCGTTCATCTCGATCAGGATCAATTGCCTTTGGCGATGGCCATCGTAATCGACCTGAGTACATCCATTCAGCCTTACCTCGAATCGCTCCGCGACACCACAGAGGTCGCGCTGCAGACTTTGAAACCTGAGGATCAAGTCGCGTTGTTCACTTTTACGTCCGATGTCGTGAAGCGCGTTCCGCTCACGCGTGACAAGCAGCAAGTGATCGACGCGCTCGAAACCTTGCAAGCCGGTGGCTCAACCGACATCAACGATGCGATTTACGATGCCGCCGAATATCTGCGCGCGCAATCGCACGGAATGCGCCGCGTGATCGTGCTCATCAGCGACAACAAAGGTACGCGCGCGGGCTCCGTCACACCCGATGGTGTGCTCCAAGCAGTCCTCGAAGCAGACGCGCCGGTCTACAGCCTGAAAGTTTTCGCCGATCAGGGCGGCGGTTTTAACCGCGGCGGCGGTCCCGGCGGAGGAGGACGCGGCGGTGGCGGAGGTGGTTGGCCCGGCGGCGGCGGTGGTGGCGGCTGGCCAGGAGGAGGCGGTCGCGGCGGCGGTGGATGGCCAGGAGGTGGTGGAGGCGGAGGTAATCGGCGGGGCGGCGGTCAGTCTCAAGCGAATTCCAAGGACATCGTGAACGTCGCGAAGATCGCCGAACAATCCGGCGGCGAAGTTTTCGATGTGAAGACGGAAGGCTCGCTCGACAAAGCATTCCAGGATTTCATGGACCACCTGAAGACGCGCTACACGATCGGCTACTATTCGAGTAACAAATCAACCGCGGGCGGCTATCGCAAAATCGACGTGACGCTCGCATCGAGTTTCGGCAAGCTGGGCAAAGATTATTCAATCGTGGCCAAGCAGGGCTACTACGCCGCAGGCACCACAACATCGGCGGCTAACAATCCCTGAAACCTTTTCCGGACGATGGCTGCATTGCAAACGCCGGAAAGAATATCGCAGACCGCGAGGTGCCGGATCGCGGAGAGCGCCGGTCTATCAGTTTTACGGAGTCTGCCACAACCGGATCGTTCCGTCCTTGCTCGACGAAACCAAAAGCTTCCCGTCGCGGCTGATCGAAAGACTCAGCACCGCGTCGGTGTGCCCTGTTAGCGTGTTGACTAAATTGCCGTTCGACGCGTCCCACACGCCGATGTTGTTATCCGCGCTGGCCGAAATCACGTAGTTGCCGTCGGGAGTGAACACGACGTCGTTGATGGCCTTGCCGTCGGTGGCGCTGAGCATTTTGTACGGCGCAAGCGTTCCGGTACCGACGTCCCACAGATAAATCACACCCTTGCTGTCCGCGGTCGCCAGATGATTTCCGTCGGCGCTGAACGCCACGGATAGAATATTGCCCGTGTGGCTTTTCAACTCCGCAACTTCGCTCTGATCGGAAACGTTCCACAAATAAACGATGCTGTCGTCTCCGCCGCCGGCCAGCAAGCGGCCATCGGGACTAAAGCGAATCCGATTGATTTCGCCGGCCGTGTCCTGCATCGAGCCGACAAATTTCCCGGAAGAATTCTCCCACAGCGAAATCGTTTTGCCGTCTCCGCCTGCCGCAACGGTGTTGCCGTCGGGACTGTACGCCACCGTCCACAGTGGAAAATCTCCGGGATATTTCATCACGGCGTCTCCAGACGAAGCGTTCCACGTGACCACCGATTTGTCGTAGGAAGCGCCAGCCATCTGAGTGCCATCGGGCGTGAACGCCACGCCGAAAATCGGACCGCCCTGCCGTGAAAGTGTGCGCACGTTGTTGCCGGTCGTCACATCCCACACTTTTAGCGTCTTGTCGTTATCGCCTGAGAGGATCGTATTGCCATCCGGGCTGAGCGCCGTATCCCACACTTCGCCCGCCTGCGGCGAGAGCACTTGTTTCTGAACGAATGCCGGACCTGTAGTGGTCGTGGTCTGGTTCAGCGTGTCGTACACATTGCCGCCCGTGCTCGTTGTCGAAGTCGTTCCCGTCGACGACTCACTGCCACCGCTTGAGTGCGCGTGCTGGTAGATGAAGCCGATGCCGATGAGTATCGCGACCAAGCCGACGATGCCGCCCACAACGCCAAGCGTCACGTAAAGCCACGGCGAGCGTTTCTTCTCCGGCTGCACATACACCGCTGGCGGTGGCGTCTGTGTATGCATCGGCGTCTGCGGCCACGTCTGCGGCGGTGCGCCGCCGGCCCATGCGGGCTGTGTTGGCGGAATCGTCTGCGGCGCCACCGCGCCGGGCGCCGGAGGAATCGTCGCGTAGGGATTCGCCACCGGTTGCGGCGTGGTTACTCTTCGCGCTGCTGTCTGATCCTTGATTTGATCGAGCCATCCGCCCTGCGGCTGCGCCTGCGTTGGCGGCGGCACGAAAGACGGCGGAGTAGCCGGCTGACTCTGCCCGCCAGCCACCACGATTTCGCCCGGATGCTCGAGCGCCGCGCCAAACGCCTCGCAAGTTTGGAAACGTTGGTCGGGATCTTTGGCCAAAGCCTCAATCGTCGCTCGCTCCACGCCCGACGGAATGTACGGATAGTGGCGCGTGGGCAATGGCGGCGGCGTGTTCACATGATCCGACATCATCTGAAAATCGCTTTCGGCCTCGAACGGCAAATGCGCGGTGAGCAACTCAAAAAGCGTGACGCCCAAACTGTAAATGTCCGAGCGGATGTCCACCGGCATGTTGCGAATCTGCTCGGGAGACATGTACGCGACCGTGCCCACGCGCGTTCCAGTGCGCGTCAGGCGCTGTCCACCCAACACTTTTGCGATTCCGAAATCCATCACCTTCACGATTCCGGATTTCGTCACCATGATGTTGCTCGGTTTGATGTCGCGGTGAATCACGCCCATGCGATGCGCAAAACCGATTCCCAAAAGCGCTTGCCGGAACAGCGGCACCGCTTCCGCCGACGGGATCGGTCCACGGCGAGAGATCATCTGCTCGAAACTTTCGCCGTCCAGATATTCCATCACGATAATCCAGGTGTTTCCCACCTGCTCGAAGGAATGCAGCGTGGCGATGTTGGTGTGCGAAAGGCGCGCCTGCGCCTTGGCCTCGATCTGAAACCGTTGCATCAGCTCGGGATTCGCAACCGTCTCCGGCGTCAAAACTTTTATAGCGACGTAGCGATCGAGCGAAAGATCCGTCGCCTTGTAGACGACGCCCATGCCGCCTTCGCCGAGCTTGTCCACAATCTGGTAGTGACCAATTTGGTTGGCATCCATCGGCGGGCCGGTTGGCGACTCCTTAAAAAGTCGTGAGAGTGGTCCGAATTCTAACATGATTGCGCGCTCGGTCGCGCCGGCGCGGCGTGCGCCCGGTTTCTAGGAGCTGTGCGCTGTTTCCAACCTGTTGCGCGTTCGGAACTCGCCGCGACAGGGGTAGCATTCCAGGCGATTGCTCCCGTAGGATGTCCATATGCCTCAATGGACCCCGGCGTCAATCCGCACGCGCATGAACGCGCGGTCGCGCCCGCGTGCGCCGCGAAATCCGCAGGATAGCGAAGTCGCGCGCGACACATTGCTCCTGTTGCTGCTCGCGTGGCTGCCGTACGCGAATACGTTGTTCTCGAATTTCGTGTACGACGACAATTTACAGATCCTCGCCAATCCGTTCGTTCACAGCTTTCGTTATCTGCGCGAAATCTTCACCACTACGGTCTGGTCGTTCCAAGGCGCGCAGGGAGTCACAAATTACTATCGCCCGTTGATGACCTTCGATTATCTGCTCTGCTACAAGATGTTTGGCCCGGTGCCGTTCGGTTTTCATCTTGTCAACCTCGTCTGGAACGCGTGCGTGGTTTGTCTGGTATTTGTTGTCGCCAAAAAGATGTTTGGCAGTCGCACCGCCGGTTTAGTTGCCGCCGGATTATTCGCATTGCATCCGGTGCACACGGAATCCGTGGCGTGGGTTGCCGGCGTCACGGATCTGCAATTGTCCACATTTTTTCTCCTCACGTTCTTCTTGTATCTCGGCCTCTCCCGCGCGACCGGTGACGACAAACCACGGCCGCAACTCGGACGCAGATTCGCGATTGCCGGAGCTTTCGTGCTCGCGCTGCTCTCGAAAGAGCAAGCGGTAACGCTTCCCGCGCTGCTCCTGGTGTATGAGCATTTTTTCCGCGACGACCGCGACATCACGACGTTTCGCGAAAAAGTGTTCCGGTATCTTCCGCTTTGGGCGCTCGCGGCGCTCTACGCTTTGATTCGATTCTTCTATCTCGGCGGCATGGCCGCCGTTCGCACGCGGCCCGGACTCACGAACAAAGAAATTGTTCTGTCCGCGATCAATTTGACCGGCAAATATCTCGGCAAACTTATTTGGCCGGAGCACCTTTCGGCATTTTACGTTTTCTACAAAAGCAGCCATTGGAAAGATCCCGGCGTGTTGCTCGGACTAGCGGGCCTTCTGATTTGCGGCGCCACCTTTTTGTGGCTCTGGAAAAATGCGCGCGTCGCGGCGTTTTCGCTTTTGTGGATGGGCGCGACGCTGGCCCCGGTTCTGAACGCGCGCTGGATGCCGGCCAGTGTTTTTGCGGAGCGTTATCTGTATCTCCCTTCCGTTGGATTTTGTTGGCTCATCGGTTGGGGCGCCGCCCGCGTCTGGAGCAATGCGCGGCTGCCCGCGTTTGCCCGAACCGCAACGGCGCTCGCCGTGTGCGCCGCCGCGATGCTTGGCGGAATCCGCACCGTGCGGCGCAATCGCGATTGGCGCAATGAAGGAACACTTTTCATTCAAACGCTCGCCGCGAATCCCGATGCCGGCCTGATCCGCTCAAACCTTGGAGCCGTTTATTTCAACGAAGGCAATCAAGAGGCCGCGGAACGCGAATGGGACCAGGCGCTCGCGGCGGGACCTCGAAGCGTATTCACGCTGGTCAATTTTGCGCTGCTGCGCCAACGGCAGGGACGCCTTTCCGAATCGCAGGAATTTTTCGAGCGCGCGATTGACATTCGTCCCGATGACATGGACGCGCATCTTTACTACGCCGAAATGCTCGAATCCATCGGCCGCGACGCGGAAGCCGACTGGCAATATCGTCTGGCGGTGACGCTTGATCCGTATGCATCGAACGCCCACTGCACTTACGGGCAATTCTTACAAAAGCAGGGCCGGCTGGCGGCGGCAAAAACGCAATTTGACGACGCCGTCGCCGAAGATTCGCTGCCCGACGCCTACGACGGGCTCGGCGACATCTACGCATCATGGAACCAAACCGCGCAAGCGGAACAAGCATTCCAGATGGCCACGAAGGGCGATCCGTTTGAAAGCCACGCGCTTTTCGGTCTCGCGGCAATCGAAGCCACAAAGGGCGATACCGCCGCGGCTGTGAAACACTATCGCGCCGGACTCGAAACAGATCCCGCGAATGCCGATGCGCTGGCGGCGCTGAAACGTCTGGGCGCCAAACCATGATCGCGTTTCGCGTGACACACGCATGAGCGGCGCCACGCGTGACGCCGCGAATACCGCCGCCGAACGATTACTTCTGCGCGCGCTGTGCCGCACGGAAACTTCGGGAACTCTGCGCGGCACGATTCTTACGGCGCTGGCAACGCACCGATTCGTTGAACCGGAACACGACGTGCTGTTCGCGGCGCTGCGAGACATTCAAAACATCGGACGCGTCGCGACGCAACAGCGCGTTGAAGAAATGTTGCTGCGCCGCGGCTTCCCCGATCTCGACCTGGACGATTACTTCGCCACGCGCGGCAAACCGATTACGCTCACGGAAATCTCTGAAGCGCTGCGCGCGCTTGGGCACGGCAACTGAACGCGGCGCGAACGAGCCGCGGCGGAGACAAGCGCCGCCCCTGCAAAAGCCGCGACATTCCACTCCGTTTAACGGTTCGCGATTCATAAGTTCCAATCCGCGTAACGGCTGATTACAGCGCCCTCGGCGCCGGTGGCGCGCGTTGCGCCATTCGCATTCGTTGCGGCGGACGCGGCGGCGCGCGGATTCGTCCAGCGGCCCGGGATTTCCATGGAGCAATCGGGGCACTTGCCTTCGCGGATGCGATTTTCTGTGACATCGTGCCAGCCGCGGCGCACCAGGATGCGGCGGCAGCCGGGGCAGATGGTGTTGCCGGCTTCGGTTTTGATGTTGCCTTCGTAGACGTAATGAAGGCCGGCGTCGAGCGCGATCTGCCGGGCGCGGTGCAAAGTTTCGGGCGGCGTGCGCGGCTTATCGCGCATTTTAAAATCGGGATGAAACGCAGTGAAGTGCAACGGAATGTCCTGGCCCAAATGCTCGACGATCCAATCCGCGAGTTGGCGCGTTTCGGCGGGATCGTCGTTGAGTCCGGGAATCATCAGATTTGTGATCTCAAACCACACTTGCGTTTCATTTTTGAGCCAGGTGAGCGTGTCGAGGACGGGCTGCAAGTGCGTTAGCGTGGTTCGACCGTAGAAGCCTTCGGTGAAGGCTTTGAGGTCAACATTCGCGGCGTCAATGTGATCGTAAATATCGTGGAAAGCTTCTCGAGTGACGTAACCGTTGGTGACCATCACGGTTGAAAGGCCGGCGGCGTGAGCGGCGTCGCAAATATCGACGACGTATTCGCCCCAAATGGTCGGCTCGTTGTAGGTGAATGCGATCGATGGACAGCCGTGCTGAATGGCGAGCGCGACGACATCTTGCGGCGGGACATGTTCGGAATGAAGTTGATCGTGGCGCGATTTCGAGATGTCCCAATTCTGGCAGAAGAAGCAGCCCATATTGCAGCCCGCGGTGCCCATCGAGAAAACGCGCGTGCCGGGAAGAAAATGATTCAGCGGTTTTTTTTCGATGGGATCGACTTGCAGCGCGGCGGGCGAAGCATAACCCAAACTGTAAAGTCTGCCGCCTTCATTCACGCGAATGAAGCAGAAACCGCTTTGTCCCGCGCCGATGTGGCAGTGTCGCGGACACAAATAGCAGTGAACGCGTCCGGCGGGTTCGGGTTCCCACCAGCGCGCTTCGTGAAGCGATTCGGTTTTTTGTAAAACTCGCAGCTCTTGCATGGCTATCTTTTCTGAAGCTTCGGGCAAAAACTAATGGCGGTGCTCGCCAGCCCAGGCCAGGAATCGCTCCATGCGATCGCGTTCGCGCCACATGATGCTGAAAAACTGTTTCGCGGTAAGCGCGTGCATATCGCCGCCGAGCAATGTTTCAAGGCGCCAGCGAATGAGCGGGCTGGCCCAGGGGCGCGTGCGGTACCCCTTGGCCAGCGTCCAGTACGTGCCGAGAGCGCGAATCATCGCCCGTTAATTCCAACCTTTGCGCGCGCGCAATGCCGTGATGTGCGCGACATGGTGATGGCCATGCCAGGAATAGATCCGAAGATTTCCATCGAGCGTGATTTCGCCCATCTCCGGGTGGCGCAGTTTTCGCGCGAAATCTTCGGGCTTCATGCTGAGCAAGACGGCACCCCAGCGCAGATGCAGCGCGGCCAGCAGCGTGAGCGAAACTTCCACCGGCGCTTGGGAATCGGCGAGCATGGCCCACAAGTTTTCCTTGTAGGGCTTGATCGTGGGGTCGTCCTCAGTGAGCGCGAGTTTGAAACGCACGTAAGCGTTCATATGGCTGTCCGCGAGGTGATGAACCACCTGGCGGACGGTCCATCCGCCATCGCGGTACGGAGTGTCGAGTTGCTCAGGCGCAAGGCCGTCCACGGCGGCGCTCAGAAAGCCGGGCGTCTGCGAGATTTGATCGATCGCGATGCGACGCTCTTCGGGTGTCAGCGTGGAGACTCTTTCGAGTTTGCCGATTGGGTATCGCAAGTCTCCCGCTGCGCTGTCAACTGGCATGCTGACCCTCCGCAATTCGCTGGCGTCCGACGTTATCGGTTCTCCGATACGCCCTGAGGATACCGCAATTTATCGCCGCCATGGTGCTCGCGGCACGGGACTTAGGTCTAGGACTTAAAGTAACGTTTGAAGATTGCATTTGAGAGGGGTACATACACCCCCCTACCCTTTTGTCAAAGTATTGATTGCAAAGGGCGTACGGGAAAAGAGTGCGCATGATTAACAAAACACAGATATTTGAAGATGCGTATTTTGAGTTAGATGCGCACTCCTTTGCTAAATTGCTGAGAATACGGGAGTTGGAGGGACGATTTTGTTGGGAGTGCGATTGCTGGCGTCGGGAGATGCTGCGTGACCGAGTGGAGCGGGCGGGAGAAGGGGCCGGCAAACGCGGCGACGCAGATGTTTGTTTGCAGCTCATGCGGAATTATAGCACGAGGGGTAGTATCCTGTCAATATTATCTATAAGTAATGATGGCGGGCGCGTTGACGATATGCGTTCGAATTGGGGAACGCGGAGCGAGCGCTGGAGCTGGCACACCCTTTGCTGGAGCAGAGCAGATGGCACCCGCTGGTGGAGTCAACGCGGGGGTGACGCCGGGGAGAGATCGCGCGACGGGCGGAGACAAGCTCCGCCCCTACAAAAGCAGGACGATTGATGCTTGGCTGGGCGCGTGCGCGAAATTTGGGGAGTGCGGCGCGCGTGGGCGAAAATGGTTTCGGGCCGGCGCGTTGGGAACCGGCCCGAACATTCCCCGAAGATTGGAACGAATTACTGCGCGGGCTTCATCGTCGGGGACGCGGCGGCCTTGACGATTGTGTAGTCGCCTTTGACGGCGATGGTGCCTGCGCCATCGGCTGTGCCGGTGCCACCGTAGGTGCCACCGCCCTTGAGGCCCTTGAGTTTTCCGGTGCCCGCAATGAAGGTCCAACTGCCGGAGAAGGTCGCGGCGCCATCCTTGCCGATTTTCATGGTGCCGGAATATTTCGCGGTGAACGTGTCGCCATTGTCCATCGTGCTCGTGCTATAGCCGTGCTGGGTGACGTTCGGGCCCCACGCCTCAGCGGTGGATACGTCGACGGAACTAACCGATTTCAGGCCCGCCATTTGGACTGGCGTGTCCCAAGTGCATGTGCCCTTTTGAAGAATCAAAGCGTGACCCGGCATATCCGTGACGTCCGCGGATTGTTGCACGTCGGGCTTCGGGCAGGTTTGCTTGCCCGAAATTTTCGTCTGCGCGGATGCGGGCACGGCGATTGCAGACGCGAGCAGCAAAACAAAGCTCAACTTCTTCATGTGTTTCCTCCGAAGAGTTTTTGTTTGACAGACTTTCCCATCTGGGCCGGTAATTCGCGCATCCTACGCTTTCCGGGGGCTACTGCACAATGGATTTGTGGGCGGTGGCGGCGCGATCGCGGGAAGGCTGCCCAGACGAAGGCCGGCGCTACATAGGGCGACAAACAAGACAAAACCAAGATGGAGGCCTGAAGGCCTCCTCTACATAAATGCAAGGCCGACGCCGGAAGCGCAGCCGCGATCGGAGTCGTAGGCAGCATCGAAGAGGGATTCTTCGACTGCGAGGCGGCTCGTCCGCGAGACGCGGAAGAGAAGAAAAAAAGAGCCGCCTCTCCGCTCAGAATGACCGCGCGTCGGTGGACGGCGAGTAGAAACGTGGGCGTCGATCCCGATGCGCAAGCCCGTGCCACGACGTTCGGCGTTTTAAGCGTGCCTGTAATTCTCCGACGGAAAATGCTGGAGGCCTGGAGGCCTCCGCTACATAAGGCGAAGGGCTGTGAGCGTGAAGGCCGAGTGACGCACGGCACGTTGCTCCGAGATGAAGGCTGGCGCTGCATAGGGCGACAGACAAAACAAAACCAGGATGGAGGCCTGAAGGCCTCCTCTACATAGGTGCATATGGCAAGAAACAAGAATACACAAACAAAACCAAGATGGAGGCCTGAAGGTCTCCTCTACATAGGTGCATATGGCAAAAAAAGGCGCACGGACAAAACCAAGATCGCGGCCTGAAGGTCGCGGCTACATGATGCGAAGGCAAAATGCCGGCTGGAAGCCGGCGCTACACAGGCGCGAGGATGGGGCCGCCGAAAGTACGGGCGATACTCGAAGCCTGAAGGCCTCCGCTACATAACGCTCCGGTAAAATCTCAACGCGGGGACTTTGCTCGAGCGGGGCGGACCCAGATGCGGCTGGTGGCGGGCTTGCCCAAGTGGACGCGGCGGCCTTCGATATCGAGGGTCATCGTTTCGTCGTATTCGCGGCGGAGGAGACGAACTTTGGCGCCGGGGCGGAGATGGAGGCCGTCGAGAAATTCGAGGAACTTGGCGTCCTTTTCGTAAACGGATAAAACTTCGACCGTGGCGGGGACAGCGACTTCGCCGAGAGGCGTAGCACCGGTGCGGCGTAGACGCTCAAGACCGCCAGCCATGGGAACTCCGTGTGGGCAGGCGCCAGAAGTGCCCAGGCGGCGCGCGAGCAGGCGCTCGACTTCGGGAGAAATGCCGTGCTCGAGGCGTTCGGCTTCGACGTGGGCGCGCGTCCAATCGAGACCGATGACGTCGGTGAGCAGCTTTTCGGCGAGCTGATGGCGAAGGGCCAGGCGCGCGGCTTCGGCGCGTCCGCGCGAGGTGAGGACGATACCGCCGCCGCGCTCAATGCGCAGGAGGCCGTCGCGCGTGAGGCGTTTTAGCGCGGCGGTGACGGCGGGCGGCGTGACGCCCAATTCATCGGCGAGGCGCGCGCTGATGGGAGGACGGCGCTCCTGAACCATCTCCCAGATGGCTTTGAGATAATCTTCGCGGGATACGCTGGATTTTTCGCGCGGCACGGTTCCCCCTGACGCTTCCCTGCCAGATCGCTGCGCTGCCGACGTTGAGATGCTGCCACAGCGGGCGGAGGCAAGCTCCGCCCCTACAAAACCATTTACCGGACCATTGCGCGATCGCGGTGAGATGGTAACACCGTGATGCGGCTAAGGGCCGAAAACGAAGATGGAGGCCTGAAGGTTTCCGCTACAAAACCTAAGTGGCGCGATCGAGGCCGCGATCGAGGCGCTGCGCCAAATCTTTCAGGCGACGCTCAATTTCATCACAGATTTCGCGGTAAACGTCAAGATCGGAACCGTAGGGATCGCCGACTTGCCAATCTTCTACGCGCGGGCCACCATTTTGCGACATCCAGGAGCCGGGGCGACCGCTCATATTGATGATGAGGTCGGCAGCGCGGCGCGATTGCTCGGTGAGAGGCTTCGAGACGAGGCCGGCGGCGGGCACGTTGCGCTCAGCGAGCACGGCGGTGGTGGGCGACGCGATCACGCCGAGCGCGGTGAGGCCGGCGCTGGAGGCATCCATTAGATCGGAATAACGATGGCGTGCGATGGCTTCGGCCATAGGGCTGCGGCAGGAATTGCCGAGACAAATGAAGAGGACTTTTGTTTTCTTCGGCGCAGAATTCGGCGTTGTTTTCGGAATGGGCACGGTTACCTGCATCCAGAACAAAAGCGGGCGGAGACAAGCTCCGCCCTTACAAAAGCTAGAACCTTCGCGGCACGAGGCGAACCGTGTGCGTCGCCGTTAGCGACGATTCCGCCGGGGCGCTGGCGGATGCCATGCGCACGAAGAGTTCGTGGACGACGGTGCTGGCGGCCAATTCGGGGTGAAATGTCGCGGCGAGGATGGCACCTTGGCGCACGAGCACGGGGTTGCCTTCGGACCGCGCGAGGATTTCGACGCCGGGGCCGACGCTTTCGATTATGGGCGCGCGGATGAAAACCATTTCGAGCGGATCGGATTGCAGCGAAGAGGGCTCGCGGCGAATATCGCTCGAGAGTTGGCGACCGTAGGCATTACGCGACACTGTGGCGTCGAGCAGCGCGAGCGAGCGCTGCGGAGGATTTTTCACTTCGCGCGCGAGCAGGATTGTGCCGGCGCAGGTGCCGAAAACGGCGCGGCCTTCGCGCGCGAAATCTAGGAGCGCTCGGTCGAGACCTTCTTCGCCGAGAAATTTTAGCATGGTGGTGCTTTCGCCGCCGGGGAGGATTACGCCGTCGAGCGATTCCAGGTCGCGCGCGCGACGGACGAGCGTGTGCTCGACGCCGAGGCGATCCAAGGCCGCAGCGTGCGCGGCGTAATCGCCTTGGATGGCGAGGATTCCGATTTTGGGTGCTACGTTCGTCATGCCATCGCGTGCGTGTCAAAAAGCAAATGTGCGGCGTGAACGTAAAGCGGGCGGAGACGAGCTCCGCCCCTACAAGATCCCAAACCAAAACTTTACCAGCCGCGCGTCTGCATCAGGTCCTTCGGGTCCATTTGGCGGATGTCGAGGCCTTTCATCGCTTCGCCGAGTTCTTCGGAGGCTTCGAGGACGATTTTCGCGTCCTCGTAATGCGTGGCGGCTTTCACGATGGCCTTAGCGCGAACTTCGGGATCGGACGATTTGAAAATGCCGCTGCCGACGAAAACGGCTTCGGCACCGAGGAAGCGCACGAGCGCGGCGTCAGCAGGAGTGGCGATTCCGCCGGCCGAAAAATTCGGCACGGGCAATTTGCCGGTGCGCGCGATTTCGCGAACGAGTTCGAGCGGCGCGCCCAATTCTTTCGAGGCGTGGACCAATTCGTCCTCGCGCAAAGTGGTGAGGCGGCGCATTTCGCTGACGATGGTGCGCATGTGGCGCACAGCCTCGACGATGTTGCCGGAGCCGGCCTCGCCCTTGGTGCGAATCATCGCGGCGCCTTCGGCGATTCGGCGCAGGGCTTCGCCGAGATTGCGCGCGCCGCAAACGAACGGCACTTTGAAATCGTGCTTCCAAACGTGATTTTCCTCGTCAGCGGGCGTGAGGACTTCGCTCTCGTCAATGAAATCGACTTCGAGGGCTTCGAGCACGGCGGCTTCGGCGAAATGTCCAATGCGAACTTTGGCCATCACGGGAATCGTGACGGCAGCCATGATCTCGCGGATGATGCGCGGCGAGGCCATGCGCGCGACGCCGCCTTCCTTGCGGATGTCGGAGGGCACGCGCTCGAGCGCCATTACGGCGCAGGCGCCGGCTTGCTCGGCGATCATAGCTTGCTGCGCGTTGGTGACGTCCATGATGACGCCGCCCTTCAGCATTTCGGCCAGGCCGACTTTTACGCGCCAGAGATCGGACGCGTTTCCGTTCGTGGATGGCAGGGATTTCTCGTTTCCGTTGGGCTTCGTTGTCACGGTGATTCTCCTCAATTGAGTCTCAGGCAAATTCAAGAAAAGATTCTGCTAGAAGTACGACTATACCAGGGCGACGCGTCCCGGTTCGACGCGGCGCGAGACTCGCTGACGCTTTCGCATCTCGGATTTCAGCACATCGCCAAGCGTGGCGATGGCGCGGCGAATCTGCGGCTCTTCCAGGCCAGAAAAACCGAGCCGCAACGTGTTCGGCTGCGGATTCTGGCAATAAAAGTAGCGACCGGGCGCAAAATCGACGCCGCGCTCGCGCACGTGAATCAGCAATTCGCTGGCGTCGAAGCCGGCGGGCAGCTCGATCCACACGCACATGCCGCCAGTCGGCGAAGTCCAACGCGCTTCGCGAGGCATGTGACGTTGTAGCGAATGCTGCACGACGGCGAGGCGTTCGGCATAAACGCGGCGCATGCGCGCGATATGACGCACGAGCAAGCCGCGGCGCGTGAATTCCGCGAGCGCCGCTTGCGCCAATTGATCGGAGTGCAGATCGCTCGCTTGCTTCACGGAACGCAAACGTTCGATCACGCTTGCCGGCGCGAGTATCCAGCCGGTGCGCAATCCGGGAAACGCAACTTTCGAGAAGCTATCGATTTGAATCACGAGATTCGAGCGATCGAGTTGCCGCAGCGAGGGCACTTCGCCGGCGCGGCCGGTCAAGCGCGCATAAACATGATCCTCGACGACCGGCGCCTGATGGCGCGCGGCAACTTCGAGCAAGCGGCGGCGCGATTCGAGCGGCATCGTTGTGCCTGTGGGATTATGAAAATCGGGCGTGAGAATAATCAGCTTCACGCGATTGGCCGAAAGCGTGGCTTCGAGCGCGGCGACATCGAGTCCCGGAGTTTCGTTCTCGCCGAGACCGCTGCGCACGGGCACACCGAGGCAGCGAATGCGGCCGTCGTTGAAAATTGAAATTGCACCGGGATAGCCCGGATCTTCGAGGACCACGGCGTCACCGGGACGCAGGAACGCTTTCGAGAGCAGATCGAGCGATTGTTGGCAGCCGCCGGTGATCAGCAAATTCTCAGGGGCAGCGGGCGCGCCTTCCTCGCGAAACAATTCCAGCAGGGCTTCGCGAAGCGGTGGATAGCCATCGGACGGGCCCATTTGCAGAATGCGCGCGCCTTCGCGCGTGAAAACGGCGTTGACGCAGGTGCGAAATTCGTCGAGAGGAAAAAGTTTCTGGTCTGGCCGCGCCATCACGAACGAAATCGTGTCCGGCGGAACGACGCGCGTGAGGCGATGAAGATTATTTTCGGCGCGCTCGTCGGCGAAAAGCGATTCCCAACGAACGCTGCCGCCATCTTCGGGCGCGGGCGGAGGGGGAGGCGCAAATTTTCTCGCGCCATTCGCGGCGCTAATGAAAGTGCCGCGGCCGACGTGGCCTTGGATCAAGCCTTCGGATTCGAGTTCGGCGTAAGCGTTCGCGACAGTGGTGCGGTGCACCCCCAATTGCGTGGCCAATTCACGGCTGGCGGGAATGCGATCCCCGGGACGCAAATCGCCCGTGTGTACAAGGGCGCGAAGCTGATCGCGCAACTGCACGTAGAGCGGAACATGGCTTTCGGGCTGTAATTGCAGCGGCAGCATTGGTCCTCCAAACCAGGCCAATGTACAGCACTATTCTATACTGTATAGAGCCATATTGTCTCTCACTCCACTCGCGCAACAGTGGCATCCATGCTGTGCCTCCGCGTCAACCGTTCGTTCCAGCGGCTACCCTGCTTTGCGTCGCGATGGCTATCGCCAACGATCACTGGGTGGGCGACGCGATCGCAGACACATTTCTGGGCGCGACCATCGGATGGATGACGGTGAGGCTGGAAGCGGGTGATCGGCGCGGCTGATCGGGAACGAACTCTGCTGTCGCACCCATCACGTTGAAAACGAAAAGCCTCACACGCAAAATCGGCGTGTGGGGCAGCCTACCGGCCAACAAATTATCTACTTACTTGGCGCCGGTTTGGCCGAGCTTGCGCAGACGCTCTTGAAGTTTGCGACGCAGAGCGGCGGGGGTGTTGGGATTGAACGCGACCAAATACCAGAGCGGCTGGCTGCGATCACGCGAAAGAGCTGACAGCGTGGCCGGATCGGCGTTGGGATGGCGCGCGACGTTTTCTCGGATAGCGGCGTAGGGATGCTTTGCGAGGCGCGCGAGCGTCTTCGATGAAACACGCGGATGCTCGCTGATCAGGCGCAACAGATAGAAATCCGAATCGGGGGCTTCTTTCGCCAATTTTTCGAGAAGCTCGGGCTTGGATTCTGAGCTCAGCACCCAGCCGACTTTTTCATCCCAGCCGGAATTGATGTGGTTCAATTCCTTGGTGCGCTCGTGGATTAGTTCTTCAAGCGTGGTGCGCTCATGCGCGAGGCGGCCCGCGGCCAGCGACGTGTTTTCGAGTGAATCGAGAACTCGCAATAAATGCTGGCGCTCACCGAACACAATTTGCGTGGTGCGCGCGCCGGTCGCCTTCGTGGGCGACGCGACTAAATCCGAACGTCTCATTTCGTCCTCACTTTTCGATCTGATCGAACCCTAACTCGCCGGTTAGCCGCCGCAATTCGTCGTCGCGGATCAGCAGGTGTGCCGAATCGAGCGGCGCGCCTGATTCCCATTGGCGCTTGAGCCATAGTCCGGTGATATCGATCTTTTCCTCGCGGGAGAGACGCTGCGGCCGGCCGCGCTCGAAGCGCCGCAAGCCATCGCCTGAAATTCCGACGATCACTTCGTCTCCGGAGACCCGAAAGAAAAACAGTTCGGGATTGTCCCCCATCGCCAAGAAACCGGACTTCAGAAACTCGGCGTCGCACGTCAGGCCGGTAGGCCCGACGGCCGTGAACCGTTCATAGAGCGGTTCATATTTCACAATGAATTATGGGTGCGGACATGAGGGTAGTAAAGTTAGTGGTGAGACACACGGTTCCATCCGCGCAACACGCGCGGGGCTGCAAAAAGGAGCTTTCGATGTCGGCGTTTGACGAACTGAAGGACGAGCTGGACCACTACGAGACGATGATGGGAAGGCAGCGCGGGCGCCTGGCGGTTACGCTCGACCGCCTGACCAATGCCATGGTGCTGATCGGGCAGCACAATGTTTACTGCCATTCGGCGCGCGATCCGCGGCAACCGATGATGGACGTGCAGGTGATCACCGCGGAATTGCGAACCGCGAAGGAATTGATTCAGAGCGTGATGGAAGAGATGCGCGCCGAGCGAGAGGCGAAAGAACGCGCGTCGTAATGGCGCGGGCGATGGGCGGGAACCGGGCGGAGGCAAGCTCCGCCCCTACGGAACCACGAAACATCTCGCACTAAACTTCGCGACTTATCTCAGGAACGGGTTCGATTCGCGCTCTTCGGCGATTGTGGTGACGGGGCCGTGGCCGGGGAGGACGATGGTGCGATCGGGTAGAACCAGGAGCTTTTCGCGAATTGAATCGATGATTTGCGGGTACGAACCGCCCCATAAATCTGTTCGGCCGATGCTTCCCGCGAAAAGAGTGTCGCCGGCGAAAAGGCGCGGGACATCCTGATCTAAACCTGTCGCGCCCTGCACGTCGCCGTGCGACGCAGTACCGACGGTGTGTCCGCCAAGATTTTGCACCGTGCCTTCGCCAGGGAGATACACCGTGATGCTGCCTGGACTGTGGCCCGGCGTGTGGAAGATTTGCGCGGCGAAGCGGCCCCAGCGCACGGAGTCGCCTTCCTTTAGGAGATCATCCACTTTTGTCGCTGGCGGCGTGGGCATCCCGAGCATCGCGGCCTGAATTTCAAGGTTTTCGTAAAGCGGCAAATCCGCGGCATGCATTAGCACCGGCGCGCCGGTGGATTGCGCCAGGCGCGCGAGGCCGCCGACGTGATCGATGTGAGCGTGGGTGCTGACGATGGCGCGGACTTTGAGTCGATGGCGCGCGAGGATGGCTTCGATGCGCTCGACTTCATCGCCGGGATCGATGACCAGCGCCTCGCCGGTTTCGGCGTCACCCAGAATATGACAATTGCATTGGAGCAGGCCGACCGGCAGGAATTCGTGAATTAATCGTGCAGCCACGCGAGAAACTATAGCATCCAAATTGTCGTCTAAGTTCGCGGTGGGCGAAGCGACATTCTGGTACGCTTCGAGGAGCGACTTTTGGTTACTGAAAGGATTTCGGGACCGATGGAGTTGGGGAGCGCTCTACTGGACGTGCATCGCGCAGAAGGCGCGGCGATAGGGACATATTTTGGCTGCACGCTGCCCGCGCGATTTCGTTCCGTCGAAGCCGAGTACCGCGCAGCGCGCGAATCGGTGATTTTGGCGGACACAAATTTCCATTCCGTGTTTCGATTTGAAGGGCCGGATCGCGCGCGGTATCTGAACGCTGTGCTTACGAGCAACGTGCGCGATTTGACGCCGGGGCAAGGCACCGTAGGGTTGCTGCTAAATGCGCAGGGGCACATTCTGGCGGAGATTGAAACGCTCACGCTGGCGGATTCGATCCTGGCCATTACGCACGCAAGCGTGGGCGCGGCGACGTTCGCGCATCTCGAGAAATTCATCATTATGGATGACGTGACGCTGACGGATTTGACCGCGTCTACGGCCTCGGTCGAGATCGCGGGGCCGCGCGCGGCGGAATTGCTGCTCGCGAGGACTGGCGTGGATTTGGCGGCGATGGCGGTTCACGCTCATGTTGAGGCAAAAGTGGGGACGATTCCCTGCCGCGTGGTGCGGCTGCCGTGGCCCGGAGTGAACTTCTTCGTGAAGCGCGAGCACGTCGGGGAACTCTGGCGCGAGTTGCGCGCGGCGGTCACAGCGGTTGGCGGCTGCGCGATTGGATGGGAAGCGATCAATGTGCTGCGGCTCGAGTCGGGGCGCCCGTGGTTCGGCGTCGATTACGACGAGAAGCAAATTCCGCACGAAGCGGGGCTTGAGGATTCGCACATCAGCTATACGAAGGGCTGCTACACGGGGCAAGAGATCGTCGAGCGCGTGCGCTCGCGCGGACAAGTAAATCGTAAGCGCGTCGGACTGCGATTCGATGGGTCCGACGTGCCGGAACCGGCGACGAAATTGCTCGCGGGCGGCGCTGAGGTCGGCAACGTGACGAGCGCTGCGTATTCGTTTGCCGCTGGCAGCACGATCGGGATGGGTTATCTGCGCCGCGAGCACACCACGCCGGGCCGGCTACTGCAATGGAGCGGCGGAACGGCGGAAGTGATCGAGTTGCCGCTGGTCAAGAAATAACTCGGGAATCCACACGGGCGCGATTACGTCAGGAATGGCTACTGCTCGCTGAAAGAATCTTTTTCGCCAACAACTTCGGACTGACCGCGTGCGGCGAAGGCGGCGCGTTGGCCATGGGCGAGCAAAAACGAGCGTTCGAGTAGCCGAATCGCGCGATCCACGTCTTCCTCCGCACGCAGGAACAGGCTTATCCAACCAGAGTTGGGCAAAATGTGGTGGGGTTCCGCTTCTTGCGCGGCGACGATTTCGTCACGGACGCGCTTTGGGAAAGGGATGTCAACGAGGCTGTCACCGTGGATGTGCCCGATTTCGCGCCTGCCGAGGCGAAACTCCACGCCGCCGAAGCGGTGCGGCGTCATTTGAACGCCTTCCCACTGACCTACGGCTGCGCAGATCCGGCGATTGGCTCCGGGGACTGGAATTGGGTTCTCCTGGTCGCTGCAAACTACATCTACCGCTTAGAGGATATTTAGGAAAGATTCATCGCGCGCTTGAAACTGCCGCGTTCGTTGTCGATCTTCTTCTGCAATTGCAGGATGGAATAGAGCAGCGCTTCGGGACGCGGCGGGCAGCCGGGGACGTAAACGTCGACGGGAATCACTTGATTGACGCCTTGGAGGACCGCGTAATTATTGAAAACGCCACCGGACGTGGCGCACGCACCCATCGAAATCACCCACTTCGGCTCGGGCATCTGTAAATACAGTTGGCGCACAACAGGCGCCATTTTCTGCGACACGCGGCCGGCGACGATCATCAGATCGGCCTGGCGCGGCGACGGACGAAATACTTCGGAGCCGAAACGCGCGATATCAAAGCGCGCCGCGGACATGGACATCATCTCAATCGCGCAGCACGCCAGGCCAAAACTCAGCGGCCAAATCGAGCTTTTGCGCGCCCAGTTCACGGCTTTATCGAGTTGCGTGAAAACGATGCCCTGATCGGCGAGGAATTTGCCGACGTCTTCGGGGCGCTCAAGCGTGACGTTTTTTGCGACAGGTGTGGTCATGGCGCGATCTTCGCTGTACCAATTCTCTCACACTGGACGCGGCGCGACAATCGAGGCGCATGGCCGCGGCGAATCTCTAAAGCCGCAGCCACTCCCTCTTCAACTCGTCATCGCTAGAAATCGTACCATCTGCGCGCCAAGCCGCGAGGCTGGTGAGGTTCGCCATGACCGTCGATGCGCCATTGGGTGCTTTCGCGAATATGGCGGCTTCGTCTGCGTCTGTGAAAAACACTTTGTCGACGGTGTTCTGCGGACCATATCCTTCGTAAATCAACCTGAGAACGGCAGCCTCGCCGGCAGTTAAGTCTCTCCGACTCATATGTGGGCCTTGGCACGCTGGCAGCGCACGGAAACGACAAAGCCATCTGTTGGATTATAGGGCATATGGACCGTCTAGGTTGGACTGCGTACGGCAGTTGGAAACTGATCTATCACCGTGTGGTTAGGAGTCGGACACGGTGGCTGCGTGCGGCGTTGAGGCTCGGCGCGGGGTGTGGCAAATTCCTTCTGTGATTCTCGCCGCAGCGTTTGTCCTGGGACTTGTCATCGGCAGCTTCCTGAATGTTTGCATCGTGCGCATTCCGCATGGGGAATCGATTGTGCGGCCGGCGTCGCACTGCACGGGGTGCGGGCGCGCGATTCGTCCTTACGAGAATATTCCTATAGTAAGTTGGCTTGTGCTGCGCGGGCGCTGCCGCACATGCAAGAAACCGATTTCGTGGATGTACCCGGTAGTGGAACTCGTGACCGCGCTTTTGTTTCTGGCGTGCGCGGTGGCCTTCGGGCCGACACTCGAAGGCGCGAAGTGGGCGCTGCTTTCGGCGCTGATTGTCGTGTTGGTGGCCACCGATATTCGCGAGCGTATTTTGCCCGACAAAGGCAATTTTACGGGCTTCGTGATCGGCGTGGTGCTAAGCGGATTTCTGCGGCCCGCGGACGGCGTGGCTGCGTGGCTTTCGAGCAAGATGTTCGATTTTCCGCCGCCGACGCCGGTGTTGTCCGTTGTCGATTCGCTGATGGGAGCGCTGGTGGGCGGCGGACTGCTTTGGATTGTGGCCGAGGGATATTTTCGTTTGCGCGGGCGCGAAGGCATGGGGCTTGGCGACGTGAAAATGATGGCGATGGTCGGCGCATTCGTGGGGCTTGAGGGCGCGCTGCTCGCGATACTGATCGGATCGCTGCTGGGCAGCGTGCTGGGTTTGTTGTTCATCGCGATTTTCAGCAAGGACAGCGATTACGAATTGCCATTTGGCGCGTTTCTGGGAGCGGGCACGATGATCGTAGTCTTTTTCGGCACGCGCATGCTCGAGTGGTACCAAACTGTCGCCGGCATGCGGTAAGTTAGAACGGTAGATTAGAGCGGTAACGCGGGCAGCAAGGCAGTGGGGGACGCAGCGTCAACGCCAATGAATTTCTCGGCACCCAATCCGAATCTGACTCCCATGTGGATTTTTACGGGTGGACTGCTGGTCGCCGCAATTGTGGGTATCGTGTATTTGTTTGCCGTCGTGCTGCGGCGGCGAATGTCAGGCCCCGCGGGCGCCGCGAACGACGAATTTGCCGATCATCCGCGAAGCGAGAATCCATCTGCGTTCATGGCGGCTTCCCTACAAGCCGTAATCCAGAAATTGCGCGAACAGGAAAAGGAACTGGCGGAACTGAACCGCGCAGAACGCGAACGCGCGCAACAGACGGAGCGGTTGAGCGAAGCCGTGACGCGCAACATGCCGGCCGGAATGCTGATTGTGAACGCCGCGGGCCTGGTGACCAGCGCGAATCCCGCCGCTGAGAATGCGCTGGGTGTGCGCGCGCTGGCCTACCGGCGCTACACCGAATTATTGGGAGCGAATTCGCCGCTCGCGCAGCGCATCACCAGCTGCCTGCAGGAAGGGCGTACATACCGCCGCGAACAAGTGGAGTACGCGACTCCGGGACAGGAGCAGCGACAACTGGGCGTTTCCATTTCGCCGATTCTGCGCGGCGCGAACAATCAGGTGACCGGCGCGATCTGCCTGTTCTCGGATTTGACGGAACTGACGGCGCTGCAAAAACAAATCCAGATGAAAGAGAATTTGGCGGCGCTGGGCGAGCTTTCAGCCGGCCTGGCGCACGAATTCAAAAACGCGCTGGCCACAATTTCCGGCTACGCACAAATGATTCGCATGGAGACGGGAGACAACGGCGATCTCCGCGATTACTCGCAGAAAATTCTGGATCAGACGCGCGCGCTTACTCACGTGGTTACCGAATTCCTTAAATTCGCGCGGCCGCTCGACCTGTCCTACGAGCCTGTCGCCTTGGGTCCGGTGATCGAGCGCGTACTCGCGGAAGTGGGCGAGGCGATGCCGACACTGGCGAGCCTGTCCGCGGAAGGCGAGTTCGTCGAAGTGCCGGGCGATGAGCCGCTGATCCGCCAGGCGCTGCTGAATTTGATTCGTAATGCCGCTGAAGCCGCGTCCGCACAGAATCCGAGCGCGGGCACCGCCGCTCCGCGCGTGATTGTCCACGGCTCGATCGAGCACAGCGGCAGCCAGTCCGGGCAGCGAATTTCCATTTCGGACAATGGCCCCGGAATCTCCGAAGAAGACATTCCCAAGATCTTCGTTCCCTTCTACACCACAAAAACCAACGGCACGGGCCTCGGTCTGGCGGTGGTCCAGAAAATCATCGTGCAGCACGGGGGGACGGTCGAAGCCCGCAACCGCACCGAGGGCGGGGCCGAGTTTATCCTTTGGCTACCTTTTGCCCGCCTGTCCCTCGGGGAGATTGATTCTGCCGCGGCGCGCGTCCTAGACTAGTACCCGTCGAACAGTGCGAACGCTGTAGACGTCCGGCGCCTGGTTTCTGCCCGGGAAGGTGGTCCTTTGGCCATGAACAAACGTTTCCTGATTATTTTCTGCGCTTCGCTGACTTTGCTTGGCGGCGCGCGTCTGGCCGCGGCACAGGATTCCACTTCGCAGGATCCGCTGGCCGATGCGGCGCGCAAGGCTCAAGCGGAGAAAAAGGGCGAGCCGCGGCCGACGAAGGTCTACACGGACGACAATATCGGCTCAGTGCAGGGCCAGATCAGCGTGGTTGGGCCAGGGGCTGAGGCCGCGGACAAGCCGTCCGCGGACGACAAGAGCAGTGATAAAGCCAAGGGCACAGCGGAGAAAAAGGACGAGACGTACTACAAGACGAAGTTCGCCGACCTTCGCGCCAAACTCGCGGCAGATCAGCAAAAACTTGACGACCTTCAACACGCATACGGCATTAAGCAGCAGCAGTACTACGCCGATCCAAACACCGCGATGAAGGAAGGGTACAGCCGCAAAGACCTGAACGACACCAGCGACGAGATCGACAAGAAGAAGCAAGACATCGTTGACGATCAACAGGCCATCAGCGATCTTGAAGACGATTTGCGGAAATCGGGAGGCGACGCGGGTTGGGCGCGCGAAGAAGCGCCGCCTACTTCGACAACTTCACCCTCCCCAGCTTCATCGCCATCCACGGCTGCAACCGCCCCGCCGCCAACGCCGCCGGAGCCTGGAGAACAAGTAGCGCCAACCGAGACGACTACTCCTCCGCCGACGCCCGCACCCGAAGCGCCGACAACGCCGCCATCGGAGTAGCTGGAAAAATCGATTGTCCACACACCTGCTGGCTGGCACCGCACACGATCGCTCCGCTTCGAACCCCTCCGCCGAAATTCGTGATAAAAAGAGTGCGATGGAACCGCTTCTTCTGGTCGAGGACAAGTCCGAACTGCGCGCGATGCTGCGCAAAGCGCTGGAGCGCGCCGGATATGAAGTCGACGACGCGGCGGACGGTTCAAGCGCCGTTCAGAAAATCCGCGCGCGCCGCTACCTGCTGGTTCTGACCGATCTCAAGTTGCCCGGAAAATCTGGCCTCGAAGTTTTGCGGGAATCGAAGCAAGCCGATCCGACCGTTCCCGTAATCCTGATCACCGCGTTTGGTTCGATCGAAGAAGCCGTGACGGCGATGAAGGATGGCGCGTTCGATTTCATCCAGAAACCGGTCGATCTCGAACATCTAAAGCTGCTCGTGGAGCGCGCGGCGCGGCAACAGGAAATGCTGCGCGAGAATCTGCTGTTGCGCGAAGAGTACGCCGCGCGCTACGGATTTCCGCGCATCGTCGGCGAATCCACAGCGATGCGCGACGCGACGCAGCAGGCCCAGCGCGTGGCCGCAACCGATTCCACAGTGCTGCTGCTGGGCAATAGCGGAACCGGCAAAGAACTTTTCGCCCGCGCCATCCATCATCTTTCGTCGCGCCGCGATCTTCCCTTCGTCGCGTTGAACTGTGCGGCAATCCCCGAAGGCTTGGTGGAAAACGAACTTTTCGGGCACGAACGCGGCGCCTACACCGGCGCGGGCGCCCGCAAAATCGGCAAGATGGAATTGGCGCATCGCGGCACAATTTTCCTGGATGAAATCGCGGAGCTGCCCTTGGGCACGCAGTCAAAATTATTGCGCGTGCTGGAGGAAAAACGCTTCGATCGCGTAGGCGGCACGCAAGCCGTCGATGTGGATGTGCGCATCCTCGCCGCCACCAACAAGGACTTGAGGACCGCGATCGCCGCGAAAACATTCCGCGAAGATCTCTATTTCCGCATCTCCGCGGTACCCATCACGATTCCTCCGCTTTCCGAGCGCGACGGCGACGTGCTTTTGCTGGCGGATCATTTCCTCGAGCGCTTTCGCCGCGAATTCAAAAAACCGGGGCTCGCGCTGTCCGAAGAATCGCGCGACGCTCTGCGCGCCTACGCCTGGCCTGGCAATGTGCGCGAGCTGCAGAACACCATCGAGCGCGCGGCGATTCTTTCCGACACTGATTTGATCGGCCCTGACTCGCTGCAACTCCCTGTGCCTCGGCCAGCGTCGGGGCAAATTCCCGCCGCGATGCTCGATGAGAATTTCGATTGGGGCGGAGGCCTGGAAGATGTGGCTTCGCGCGCCGTGGCTCACGTGGAGCGATTCAAGATTGAAGCGGCGCTGCGCTCGACAAAATGGAACAAGTCGCGTGCCGCGGAGCAGCTTGGCGTATCTTATAAAACGTTGCTGAACAAAATTCGATCGCTGGGCCTCGAGAACTGAACTACTTCCACTTTTAACCGCGCACACCTCATAGTTTTCTCCAGAAAACCAGGAAGACGACCGGCACATACAAATGTGGTTGTAAACCCGCGTGGAATCTAGTGCGCGCTGGATGCGGCTTCGCGAGCCTTGCGCTCTTCGTCCATGCGCTTCATGAAGTCGTCGAATTTCGGCTGCTGCTCAGGCGTGAGCAGTTGGCGAATCTGCGCGCGCCCATCCTGCCGCGCCTGATCGAACTGCGGAACCACGGACTGGTGAATGGCGTCGTAGCGCGACTGCACACCGGCCAGAATGCCGTCGATCTGTTTTTGCTGATCGGCGGTCAAATTCAATTCATGATCCAGCCGGTCGAGATAATGGGCGCGCTGGCTCGCGGGAGTGCGTTCGTCCGCGCCACGCGCGAAAACTCGCGTCGTCACCACATAGGTTCCGACAACACCCAGCGCAATCCCGAGAACAAAAACAACCACGAGCCACGCGATTGCTTTCCGATTGGCTTGCTTAGTATCCATAGTGCGAATCCGAAAGCGAGGCTAAGACCTCGTCCTTAGACGCCGGCTGCGCGGGCGGCTGCGGAAAATCCGCCGTGGCCTCGGCCCGCGTGCCTTGCTGCGCCACGTTCTGCCGCGGCGCGGATTTGTATACGTACAAAGACATCGCCAAAAGCGCCATGCCTGCAACCAGCGCCATGCGCGAGGCCAGCGATTGCACGGGGACCCAGAACGCGCCCGCGTTGCTTCGCGCTTCCTGCTCGCTGCGAATGCGCGCCATCACGCGCGCCACGAAAATGTTGTCGGGCCCGGCGGCAGGCATCTGAGCCGCGCGAAGCCAATTGCCGGTGCGGCGCGCGCTTTCAAGCGCGGCACTGCATCCCGCGCACTGGCTCAAATGCTGAACCAATTCCGGCTCGGCCGTGCCATCGAGCGCGGTCTCCAGCCTCTCTTCATAGCGGCGGCAGGCTTGGCCCACAGCGTCGTTTACACCGGCGTCGATGCCGTCGCCAGACACATCGCGGCGACCGGACTTCGCGGTCAACTCTTCAATATTTTCACTATCCATCTCGTCTTTCACCTTGGCACCCTCCCCAAGACCTAACAACCCGCCGCCCTTTCACCAACTGTGCGAGTCTGAAACCGCTCGACCGCGGGTGCGCCTCCGGTGCAATTCCACCAATCGCCCACGCGCCCGGAACAGCCGGACCTTGACGGTATTCACGTTGAGTCCCAGCACCTCGCCGATTTCCTCGACCGAAAATCCTTCCACTTCCTTCATCACCAGCATCAGCCGGTCCTTCTCGTCCAACTGGCTCAGCAGATGCTCCACCAGTTGCCTATGCTCGGCCCGCCGCTCCGCATTTTCGTGCGGACGCCCGCTGCTGCCCGCCGCATCCGTCGCGCTATCTACCTGCCGCGCCTGCTCTTCGCTCAGATCCGACTCATACACAAGGCGCCGGACCTTTTTCTTACGCAGGTGATCCCAGCATTCGTTTACCGCAATCTTGTAAAGCCAGGTGCCGAATGCCGAGCGCCCATCGAATCGCCGCAGTGAAAAATACGCCTTGGCGAGCGCTTGCTGCGCCACGTCCTCCGCGTCTTCGCGTCTGCGGAGAATTCCGCTCACCACCGCCATCACACGCGGCTGGTGTATACGGACCAATTCTTCGTAAGCCGCCATTTCGCCGGCCTGCGCGCGCCGCACCAACTGTCGCTGCGCTTCGCCGGCCCGCCGCGTGCGATCCGTTTTTTCCTGCGCCGCCGAAACCGCAACGGCGTCGGAATCAGTATGGGAGACTGCCCCACGAATGCCGTTCCCGCCATCGGGCGCGACATCCGTAAGCTTCTCCGTCTCAGTCTTTGGGACGTTTCCCATTGGAATCCGGTTACACCTTTTTCCTTATGACTTCCACCAATTTCTGCTTGCGGCCCGACATATCCTTATGTAACAATGCATCTATGATCATCGGAGACAGGCTTCGCGCCCTGCGCGAAGAAAAGAAACTTTCCCAGGGGGATATCGAAAAACGTACCGGTCTGTTGCGCTGCTATATTTCCCGCGTTGAGAATGGTCACACAGTACCGGCCATCGAGACGCTGGAAAAACTGGCACGGGCGTTTGAAGTTCCCCTTTATCAACTTTTCTACGACGGTGAAGAACCGCCGGAACTGCCCAATCTTCCGAAGCGTAAGTCTGCTTCCGAGATTGCGTGGGGCACTTCCGGAAAAGAAGCTCATTTTCTGACCCGGCTTCGCAGGATACTCGGCTCGCTTGAAGAGGACGACCGAAAACTCCTGCTTTTCATGGCTCAGAAAATGGCCGGCCGGTAGTCCCTCGCCGGATTTGCGACCCACCCGCAAATTCCTCACGAGGGTCACAAGCCGCTTCCCATCGGCGGAAAAAATCAGATGCGGAACGCAGCGAAGACGCGGCGCTCCGCGAGCCGGCCGGGATTACATCCCGGCCGCTTTTTTTTCTGCATGGCCGCCGCCGGGCGCGAATCGGAACTTGCGACGATTCCTTCGCTCTCGTACCCGGAAAATATCGATATTATTCCCATTCAATCGTGCTGGGTGGCTTCGAGCTGATATCGTAGACCACGCGGTTAATTCCCGCCACTTCGTTTACGATGCGCGTTGAGATTCGCTCCAGCACTTCGGCGGGCAAGCGCGTCCAATCGGCCGTCATGGCGTCCTCGGATTGCACCACGCGCACGGCCACGGCGAAACCGTAACTGCGGCCGTCTCCCATCACGCCGACGCTGCGCACGGGAAGCAACACAGCGAACGCTTGCCACGTTTGCTCGTAAAGACCTGCGCGGCGAATTTCCTCCACCACAATGGCATCGGCGTCGCGCAGCGTCGCCAGTTTTTCGCGCGACACCGCGCCGAGCAAGCGCACGGCAAGGCCCGGCCCTGGAAACGGATGCTTCTGCAACATCTCTTGCGGCAGGCCGAGTTCGGCGCCGATGCGCCTCACCTCGTCCTTGAAAAGTTCGCGCAGCGGCTCGATCAGCGCGAACGGCAGATCGGGCGGCAGACCGCCGACATTGTGATGAGATTTGATCACAGCCGAAGGTCCGCGCACGGAAACCGACTCAATCACATCCGGATACAGCGTGCCCTGCACCAGATACTTAACCTGACCGCCCAGGCGGCGCGCTTCTTCCGCGAACACCGAGATGAATTCCGATCCGATAATTTTGCGTTTTTGCTCGGGATCTTCGATTCCGCCAAGGCGGCCGAGGAACCTTTCCGACGCATCCACGCCCAGAACGGAAAGACCAAGCTTGTCTCGCAGCAGCGAAAGCGTCTCTTCATACTCGTTCTTGCGCAGAAGACCTGTGTCCACAAAAACGTTCGTCAGCTTGTCGCCAATCGCGCGATGAACCAGCGCCGCGGCCACCGCCGAATCGACACCGCCGCTGAGCGCGCACAACGCGCGGCCGGAGCCCACTTGCTTGCGAATCGATTCCACGGTTTCGGCGATAAAAGCCGAGCCGCTCCACTTGGGTTCGGCGCCGCAGATCGCAAAAATGAAGTTGTTCAGGATTTCCCGGCCGCCATCGGTGTGGTTCACTTCAGGGTGAAATTGCACGGCGTAAATTCGCCGCGCCGGATCTTCGGCGGCGGCGACCGCATTTCCGGTTTCGGCTGTGACGTGAAATCCGGCTGGCAGCGCGCGGACGTGATCTCCGTGGCTATTCCATACGCGGAGATTTTTGGGCAATCCGCCAAAGAGCGGCGAACCATTGCGCAACGCAGCCTGCGCGCGGCCATATTCGCGCCGGCCCGCGGGTTCGACGCTTCCGCCAAGCGTATGCGCGATCCACTGCAAGCCATAACAAATTCCGAGCACCGGCACGCCCAGCGCCAGCACTTGCGGATCGCAGGGCGGCGCGTCGGAATCGTAGACGGAACTGGGGCCGCCGGAGAGAACGATGCCTGCGGGATGTAAATCGCGGATCTGTTCGAGCGTTGCGTTGCACGGCAGAATCGCGGAGAACACGGATTGCTCGCGGATGCGCCGCGCGATCAACTGCGTGTACTGCCCGCCGAAATCGAGCACCACGATGCCGCCGCGCTCGCTCATTCTTTCCTCTTACGCATGCGGTGAGGCCTTAGCCCAGAACGAAATTTACCAGTTTGTCGCGCACCACGATGGTCTTCACGATTTTCTGGCCGGCGAGCAATTGCGCGATGCGCGGATCGGTCAGCACGCGATCGTTCAGCTCGTCGTCGCCGAACCCGGGCTCGCATTGAATTTTGCCGCGCACGCGTCCATTCACTTGCACGATGATCTCGACGTGCTCTTCGGCGGCGAGTTGCGCGACGTATTCGGGCCACACGGCGCGGCTCAAACCGTCGGCGTGACCGAGCATTGACCAAAGCTCTTCCGCCAGATGCGGCGCCATCGGCGAAATCATCAGCGTCAGAAGTTCCAGCGTTTCGCGTACCACCTCGGGGCGCGCGCCCTCTTCGAGCGGCTCGAGTGAATGCACCAGATTCACAAGCTCCATGATCAGCGCAATCGAGGAGTTGAAATGCCAGCGCGCCTCAAAATCGTTGGTCACCCGGCGCAATGTCTGATGTGCCTTGCGGCGCAAGGCTTTTTCCTTTTCGGAGGCGCTCGATTGCGCGGCTGACTTCGCTCCTGCGGCGGGTGTCACATCCGGCGCCGCCGGTCCAAGCGTAGCCGCGTGCTTGGCGATCAGGCGATATAGCCGGCTCAAAAACCGCGCGCAGCCTTCGATTCCCTGCTCGCTCCATTCCAAATCGCGCTCCGGAGGAGCCGCGAACAGCGTGTACAGCCGCGCCGTATCGCAACCGTATTTCTCCGCCATATCCAGCGCGCCGACGAGATTGCCCTTCGATTTCGACATCTTCTCGCCGTTCATCAGCACCAGGCCCTGCGAAAAAAGGCGCTTGATCGGTTCCGTATGGTCCACAAGTTCGAGATCGTGCATCACCTTACAGAAAAACCGCGAATAGATCAGGTGCAGAATCGCGTGCTCGATGCCGCCGATATACTGGTCGATCGGAAACCAATAGCTCACGGCGGCTTCGTCGAATGGGGCCTTATCGTTGTGCGGATCGGTGTAGCGGTAGAAATACCAGGAGGAATCGACGAACGTGTCCATCGTGTCGGTCTCGCGGCGCGCGGGACCTCCGCACTTCGGACACTTCGTGTTCACGAATTCCGGGACTCCGGCCAGCGGCGATTGCCCCTGCCCCGTCAGCGCAACGTTCTCCGGCAAACGCACCGGCAATTCGGAATCCGGCACGGGGACCACTCCGTCCTTCTCGCAATAAACTACCGGAATCGGCGTGCCCCAATATCGCTGCCGCGAAATTCCCCAATCCTTCAGCCGATAAACTGTTTCGCCGGAACCGAACTTGGCTTCCTCAGCCGCCGTGATCATGCGCTCGATGGCTTTTTCTGAGGTAAGGCCGGAGTAAGGGCCGGAATCGGTTAAGACTCCGTAGCCGGTGAACGCTTCATCGAGCGTGGCCGGTGCCAGTAACTTCCCCGCGGGTGGCTGAACCACGATTTTCTTATCGAGACGATATTTCTCGGCGAACTCGAAATCGCGCTCATCGTGCGCCGGAACACACATCACCGCGCCTGTGCCGTATTCCATCAGCACAAAATTTCCCACCCAGATCGGCACGGCTGCTCCGCTGAAAGGATTCAGCGCAAAGCGCCCCAGAAAAAAACCTTCCTTTTCGGCCGTGGCCAGATCCGCGCCGCGCACACTGCGCTTGCGTAGCCGATCGAGTTGCGCCTCAACCGATGCGCGGCCCGCCACGCCCGCCATGAGTTTTTGTACCAGCGGATGCTCAGGCGCAAGAATCAGCGCCGACACGCCAAATATTGTGTCGATGCGCGTCGTGAAGACTTCTACGCCCGCGCCGGCAAGGCCAGGCGCATCCATCAACCCGAATCGCACGCGCGCCCCGCGCGATTTGCCGATCCAGTTGCGCTGCATGGCGATCACGCGCTCGGGCCACCCGCCGGCCAGATCCGTCAGACCGTCCAGCAGCGCGTCGGCGTAATGCGTCGTCGCCAGAAACCATTGCTCAATTTCTTTCGCTTCCACCGCCGTGGTGTCGTGCTGCCAGCAACACCCATCGACCACTTGCTCATTCGCCAGCACCGTTTGGCACAGCGGGCACCAATTCACGCGGCTGCGCTTGCGATAAGCCAATCCGCGCTCGAGCATGCGCAGAAAAAACCACTGATTCCAGCGATAGTATTCCGGCTCGCACGTCGAAATTTCCCGCCGCCAATCGTAGCTGAATCCGAATCGCTGGCAGACGGACTTCATCTGCGCGATATTCGCATTGGTCCAATCGCGTGGCGCAGTGCCGCGCTTGATCGCCGCGTTTTCAGCCGGCAATCCGAAAGCGTCCCATCCAATCGGGTGCAGCACGTTGAAGCCGCGCATCCTTTTGTAGCGAGCCACCGCGTCGCCGATTGTGTAATTTCGCATGTGGCCCATATGGAGCGTGCCGGAGGGGTAAGGCAACATCTCGAGGACGTAATATTTCGGCTGGCCGGGCTGAGCGTCGGACTCGAACGCGCCTTCGCGCTCCCACCGCTCGCGCCATTTTTCTTCGATCGCTTGAGGGACGTAATCCGCCACGGTTTCCTTTTTACAGAACTCGCGTCCCGCGGCACCGCGGCGGGATCAGCGTTGTGAACGTTTTCTCTTGAGCTTGCGTGCCCGTCGCGCCGCGGGACGCCTTCGCTTCGCAGCGGACTTCGCGCGCGTCTTCGCCGCAACTTTCGCGGCCACCTTTGCGCTTTTCCGCCGCGCCGTTCCGGCGCTGCGCAACATCGAAAATCCAGCCTCGGCCTTCGGCGCGTGTTCCGCGTCGAAGCCCACCACTTCCCACAGCGCCTGAACGTTGCGCCGGTCGTCGCCCGGTTTATCGATGGGAGTCTCGAGTATCAGCGCGCGCGAAGGCAATCCTTGCGGTCCTGTGCGCGCGATGCGCGGATGCAGCAAAATTCGCCCGAACGCCACGCGCCCGATCGTGCCGCGCCCGATGTGTTGATGGCGATCCACGCGCGAACCCAGCGGCGTTTTGGAATCGTTCACGTGCACAACGAAGACGCGGTCCAGCCCAACCGTCTGCTCGATTTCGTCGAGCGTGCGATCCAGGCCCTCCGCCGTGCGAATCTCATAACCCGCGTGAAGCGTGTGCGCCGTGTCCAGGCAAATTCCCAGCGGCAATTCCGGCGCGGTATCCAAAATTCCGCGCAGTTCCGCGAATCGCGCGCCGATCGCGGCGCCCATCCCCGAAGTATTCTCGATCAGTATGCGCAAATTTCCCGGACGCACGCCGCGCATCGCAAGTCGCAAACCCTGGCCGATTCGCGCGATACCCTCCGCAAGCGTCGTGCCGCGCGACGATCCCGGATGCACCACCAGAAAATCAGCACCCAGCGCCAGCGCCCTCACGATTTCATCGTGAAATGCCTGAATCGTGCGCGTCCGCATCACCGCGTCCGGCGTCGCCAAATTGATCAGATAGTTCGCGTGGATTACCAGCGGCCCCAGGCCAAGCGCCTCGCGCCTCGCACGAAATCGCGCCGCATCCGCTTCCGCGATACGCGTCCCAGGGCGCGGCCACATGCGCGGACTCGCGGAGAAAATTTGCAGCGCATTGCAGCCGAGTTTGCGCGTCGATTCCAGCGCGTTGATCAGATCGCCTGCGATCGAAGCGTGGATTCCGACGCGGACGCTGCCGTCCTGCCACGCCGGAGGTTGCGGCTCGGAATCAAGCTCCAAGCGGTATTCGTCTGCAATATCGTAGGGGAGTTCGGAGGTGTGGGAGGATTCCGACATTCCTATTTTTTCTGGCCGTGTGTCACGAGATTGACGCGGGCGAGCGGTACATTGTATCCGATGCCGTGCGCTTCCGGCAAAGCTTTTGTGGCGACTCTGGCGGATTTTTCAGCCGCCCGCCGCGCCTAAAATCTCCGTAAGTCGCTGTTTGCTCAGCGTTTACTGGCATTTTTCGTCTCGCGAGCGTCGCCCGCGCCGCGCCCCGCCGGCACGCTTTTGGCCTGCGCCGCCTTGCGTTCGGCGTAGATCAAGTAGTCCGAATACGGCCCCTTGAAATCGTCGATGTGTCCGTCCTCAAAGTGCCAAATGCGCGTCGCAACTTCGTCAATCACGTCGAAATCGTGCGTCACCAGCAGCACCGTGCCCTCATATTTTTGCAGAGAAATGTTCAGCGCATTGATCGATTCCAGATCCAGATGGTTCGTCGGCTCGTCGAGCACCAGAAAATTCGGCTTTTGCAGCATCAGCCGGCAAAAAATCAACCGCGCCGATTCGCCGCCCGAAAGCGCGCTGGTCGGCTTCAACGCATCTTCGCCGCTAAAGAGCATCCGCCCCAGCAGCCCGCGCAATTCTTCCTGCGTGGCGCGCGGATCGAATTG
>JBAQYV010000113.1:0-5941 GCA_049790315.1 Candidatus Acidiferrales bacterium
TTCCCCGCCATGTGCGAATCCGCCTTGAGCAGTTTGGGCGGTTCTGACGGTGCATCGGTCCGCAACAACGCCAGATAGTCACCCGGTCCCAGGCCCACGGGAGCCGCGGGGGCAGCCAACAAACGTACGGGGGCTGCAACCAAACTTTCATCGGGCGAAACGGCGAGTGCCCCGTGAATGTGCATCCGCTGGGTCGCCACCAGCCCATCCAGAGTTTCGGTAGGGCCCCCGTCCAGCGGGACGCGTTCAGGCTTGCCGTCGGGGAAATTTACAAAGTAAACCCACCTACCTTCGGGTGAGCAAGCGTCCCTGTTTGCGAGCCTTCCCGGCGCGATCTGTATCTGTCGCGGATTTGAGCCGTCTTCATCGACGCGCCACAGATCAATATTCCGCGCGCCATCGTGGAAGGCCCAACCGAAAACGATCGTATTCTTGTCCCCGCATACGTCCCCGCTAAGAATAGGCGCTCCGCTGGCGTCTAGGAGCGTGGTCTGCTGGCCGCCCACCGTCGGAATAGCGACCAGTCCGGCCGGCTCGGCGAAAAGCAATGTATCGTCACCAATCCAAGCCACGGAAGTGCTGTTCATTTGCGGAAATGTGGTCTGAGCGGACCCGGGCAGCGCGCTGCCCAGACCGGGAAGAACGCTCACCTCTCTATAAGCGGTTTGAGACTGCGCTGCGGCAATGGTTTGTCCATCTCCGGAAAGGCTCAGATCGGTGTAATTGTTCGTGTCGTTCGTGATCGTGCGAAACGTCGCGGCCGGAAATGATATTTGGCCGATTTGCGCTCGCAAACGGATTGAGCTCATGGGCTCATACGTCACAAACAGATCATGTCCATTCGGCGCCCACGCCAAACGAGTGAACCTTTTGTCATCGGAGGGATAGATCACCTTATCTTCGCCGCTCGAAGTGTCAAACGAGTGAATTCCCTCCACCTCGAGCGTCGCTCCGCCAAAAATGCAGTACGTGATGGATTTCGTGCCCGGCTGCCACGCCAAGGCGCTCGGGAATGGAAGAAACGGCGCGATGCGCACCACTTTCTCGTCGCTGCCGTCGAGATTCGCGATCAGCATGCGGTACTTGCCGACCTCGGGATCGTTCGCTCGCACGTATGCCATTTTCGCGCCGTCCGCCGCGAAAACGGGTCCGGCGTCCACATTCGTGGCCACGCGCTGCGGCGTACCCCCCAGCACCGGCGCACGATAGAGATAGTAAAAAGTGTCAATCTTGTTCTCCGCCTGCCGGTAGAAGAGGTAATTGCCGTCGGGCGAAAAGCTGGGATCGGCCAACAATGAATCGAAGGGGCCGGCGACCAACACATCGCTGCCTGTGGGAATGTTGCGCAGCCTCAGACTTTGCTTTCCGTTTTCCAACACGACGCTCGCTACGTATTTTCCGTCCGCTGAGATCGCCACGGCGGATTCATTTCCGTTCTGCGTGAGTTGGGTAATGGAGAAAGTTCCAAATGGCGGCGGCTCCGCGCCCCGATGAAGCAGGGCGTACATTCCATACCCCGCCACAGCGATTACCGCCAGCGCCGCAACAGCGGCAATGGTGGCTCCGAGCTTGTGCTGCCGCACAACCGCCGTGACGGCGCTGCTGCCGGTATCGGCCTTCACGGAAACGCCTGTTGCGGCGGACGGCGACGCCGCGGCGCGCGTCGTTGCCGGTTCCGGCGCGCTCGAATACGTCGCGGGCGCGGAAGTGCTCGAATTTGAGTGCCGCGCGGTGTTGGAATCGCGCTGAAGCCGCTTCAGATCGGACTCAATATCGGCAGCATGCTGATAGCGCAGCCCGCGATCTTTTTCGAGCGCCTTGTCGATCACGCGCTCGAGCTCCGCCGGGATCGCCGCATTCAAGCGCACCGGCGCCACCGGCGTCTGGTGCAGGATCGCGTCAAAGATTGCCGCCGATGTGCTGCCGGAAAATGCAGGCCGCCCGGTAGCCATTTCGTAGAGCACTACTCCGAACGAGAAAAGGTCGGTCCGCGCGTCGAGATCTTTCCCGAGCGTCTGCTCCGGCGACATGTAGGCCACGGTGCCCAGCGCGACACCCGGGCTCGTTAAATTGAAATTGTCCTGCGTGGTACCGGCGACGGTCGTTTGCCCCATAGCCTGCGGGAGCACTTTCGCGAGGCCGAAATCCAGCAGTTTCGCCTGTCCTCGATCCGTGACGAAAATGTTCGCTGGCTTGATGTCGCGGTGGATAATTCCCTGCTGGTGCGCCGCGTCCAGCGCGTCTGCGATCTGCGCCGCCAACCCCAGCAAATTCTCGAATGGCACGGGTCCTTCGGAGATAAGGTGTTTAAGCGTCTTGCCGCGCAGCAATTCCATCGCGATGAACGGGTGGCCGTTTTGGCTGTCAATGTCGTAGATGGTGCAGATATTCGGGTGATTTAGCGCCGATGCCGCCTGCGCTTCGCGCTCGAAGCGTTCGAGCGTTTCCGCCGTCTTCGCAACGTCGTCGGGAAGAAATTTCAGGGCCACTTGGCGGCGCAGCTTGGTGTCTTCCGCCTTATAAACCACCCCCATCCCGCCGTCGCCCAAGCGTTCAAGAATGCGATAGTGGGTTACGACGGTACCCGCGGGATAGGGCTCTTCGACCATTTGCTTGCATCCTATCAGTGCGGCGACTCAAGTCAACGCTAGCCCCAGCACGATGAATGAAACGCCGGACGGGCGAGCGTCGAATCGGCGCGTGGAATTCATCAGGAAATGATAGCGACGATCTCGGCTAATTCGAAGCCGCGCAGGGCGGTCAGGCGCCTGCTGCTTGGCCCATCGCAGCAGCCATGCGCCGTTGCATTTCTTCCGGCGCAACGTCTTCTATGTGCGTCGCCACGGACCACAAATGTCCGAACGGGTCAATGATCGAACCGCTGCGATCGCCATAGAATTGATCCTTCACCGGACGCACCAACTTCGCGCCCAACTCGAGGGCCTTCCGTGTTGCGGCATCCACATCGGCCAAATATACGTTCAGTCCGCAGGCGGTGCCGCCGATCGATTGCGGGCTGAGCGCGCCCATTTGCGGATTTTCGTCGCTCAACATAACGATTGAATCGCCGATTTGTAACTCCGCGTGCATGATCCGGCCATCGGGACCGGGCATGCGCATTCGCTCCGTTGCGCCGAACACCGCCTTGTAAAAATCTATCGCGCTAGCCGCACCTTTGATAAATAGATAAGGCGTCAAGCTGTGGTACCCACGCGGGATTGGGTTTATGTTCGCCATTTCCGTCACCTCGCACAGTTAGATTTGAAATCGAGAAAATCCACGATTGACTGTCTCGATCAGAGATGTGAAACGGGATTCTACTCTCAATTCATGCCGGTAGTGTAACAGCCTCCGATCGGTACGGCATCGAGACGCGCTCGCGAAACCTCAGGTGTTGCCGACGCGTCCATGGAAGCATGCGGGCATAGGACGCTACGCCAGTCGGCCACTACACGCCGCCTACCCGGAAAACCGCGGCGATTGACACGCCCCGCACCGCGCCGTACCCTGAATTCGAGGTTTGCATTACACCGCGACCCATGGACATCTTCGAGGAAGTCGTAAAGTTGCGGCGCGCCGGACGGCGCGGGGCGCTGGCCACAATCGTTCACACTGACGGCTCGATACCGAGCTATGAAAGCTCGCGCATGCTGGTGCGCGAGGATGGCTCGATTGCGGGCACGATCGGCGGGGGATGTGTCGAAGGCGAAGTGTGGGCCGCGGCCAAGGAAGTGATGCGCGCCGAAAGCCCGCGCAAAATGACTTTCAATCTGAATCACGAAGCCGATTACGATAACGGCCTGATTTGTGGCGGCACGCTCGAGATTTTCGTCGAGCCGATTCTGCCGCAGCCGGAGCTTGTGATCTTCGGCGGCGGCCACGTCTCAATCGCGCTGGGGCAAGCGGCGCATGCCGCTGGATTCGCGATCAGCGTGGTGGATGACCGCGATGCATTTGCCAATGCCGAGCGATTCCCAATGGCGCAGCGCATCCTCACGAGCTTTGCGGACGCGTTCGCGGCGCTCAAGCCGGGCCCGTCAACCTACGTGGTGATCATCACGCGCGGCCATCGCGACGATTTACGCGTCCTCGAATGGGCCGTCTCGACGGACGCGCGCTACATCGGCATGATCGGAAGCCGTCGCAAAGTTCTGTCCGTATACCGCGCGCTTGAAGAAAAAGCCGGCGTCCCGCCTGAGCGCTTCGAACGCGTTTATGCCCCGATTGGCCTTGCGATCGGCGCGCTGACGCCTGAAGAGATCGCGGTGAGCATCGCCGCGGAATTGATTGCGGTCCGCCGCGGCGCCCAAATCGCGCCACACAAATCCATCCGCCACATTCTCGCCACGCCCGCATCGGCCGCTACAGCCGACTGACGCCGCCTTGCTCGCCGCCGTAATTCTTTCCGCCGGCCAATCCAGTCGCATGGGCACGCCCAAAGCACTCGTCGATTTCCGCGGACAAACTTTCCTTGCGCGGCTTCTCGAAGCTACGCGACATCCCAAGATTGGATTCGTTCGCGTCGTTCTCGGCGCCGGCGACGAAGAGATTCGGCCCGCGCTCGGTCTGCCCGACGAGATAGTGATTTTAAATCGCGATTGGCAGCGCGGCCAACTCTCCTCGATCCAAGCAGGCCTTCGCGGGATCGCAGCCGAAGACATTGACGGAATGCTTCTCTGCCCGGTTGATCATCCGCTCGTCAGCCGCGCTCTTGTTGGGGCTCTCATCGCGACGTTCTACTCGGACGCGAAGCCGTCGATCGTCGTCCCCACATTCCGCGGACGCCGCGGCCATCCCGTGATCTTTTCTCGATTGCTTTTTCACGAACTTCTCGCCGCGCCGGACGACCAGGGCGCGCGAGCGGTGGTCTGGGCGCACACCTCGGAAGTCGCTGAAGTTCCCACCGAAGAAGAAGGCGTCGTCCTAAATCTGAACGACCCGGAGACACTGCGGCACGCGCGCGGTGACGGAGAGAGAGATTGAGCAGGACGATGTCAGAGACCGACCCGTGCAGGCGAACAGTGCGGCACACTCGCGGAGGAGCGACTAACGGATTTTGGCGAGCAATGCATCGAGAGCGTCGCAGGCCAACTGGCTGCCATGATACGTGGCGGGCGGCAATTCGCCGAGGGCGACAGAAATTTCGCGTGGCGTGAGCGAGCGCGCCTGCATTGGCGTTTTACCAGTGAGCCATTCGGCGAGCCAAGAACCGCAGGCCATCGAAGTTACGCAACCCCGCGCTAGAAAACGCGCTTCGGCGACCTGACCATTCTCGATTCGTACCGAGAGCTGCAAAATATCGCCGCAGGCTGGATTGGAAACTTCGACGCGCGCGGTGGCTTCAGGCAGATCGCCCGCGCTGCGCGGATTCTGGAAGTGGTCGAGGACTTCCCTGCTGAACATAACGGCAGTATGCCGCGAGCGCGGATGCGCCGCAACGCCGCGGCGTCGCACTGCCGCCTCATGCGTGGCGCGACGATCGAAATGACAAATCGAGGCCAGCGTGTCGGCGCGAGGGCGATCAACTCAGAAGAACTAAGGCCCCGCTGGCATGCGGCACTGACACGGTGAATTTTCCACCGCGCGGAGATAACTTTTCCTGGCCGGCAGCGGACCAGGAACCGTTTGCTGCCACCTTCGCGCCGCCGAGAGTGACTCCGGACGTTGCTTCGAGCGCAGGACCCGAGAGGCGCCAAACGCGGCCGCGCTTGGCTTGAGCGGCCGCATCACCGTCGATGGTGAGGTCAATTTCGAGATCGCGCGCGGCATCCTTATTGAGGAGAGCGATTGTCAGGCCATCGGATGTTCTCGCGGCGTAGGCGGTCGCGTTCGCACCTTGCGGATCGAAATCGTTCGCGACGATAGACGCGCCGGCGAAATGGCTCGCAAGCATCATCCCGTAAAAAATGGGACGCGGGAAAAACCCGTTCTTTTCGTCGCC
>JBAQYV010000114.1:0-3890 GCA_049790315.1 Candidatus Acidiferrales bacterium
GGGGTGGGCCTGCGACGCAGGTGACGGCGCGACGATCTTTTGAACCAACACTGAATCTCTGGGTGTCCGAGTCAGACGGCCGTTGCGCATGGCCCGCGGCGGGCCAAAACCCGTCATCGGGCAAGCCTTGAGGCCGGCGCAGGACGCCCACCTTAAACGGGAGGTTCAGGATCTAGCTCCACACGGCGAAGTGGACCCTCTCTCTTTTTTGAGGCGTCGGCGCGAGGTAGATGGGCGGGATTTTGGCGGGGTGTGAATAGAGCCGGCACCCCAATCCGCGCGGACGGGCATCACTTCTTCTTTAGCGAGCATCATCTGTAGCGCGGAAACTCCCCTTGTCAGGGACTTTCGCTTTGGAAACTAGCCGCTTCCCCGATACGCCAGGCAGCGTTAGCCGCCGGGCTCAACATTTTATTAATCGTGGCGGGTTCTAAGTAAAGTTCGCACTCGATATGAAAATTCTATTTATTGGCGACATCGTTGGCTCGCCGGGCCGGCAACTTGTGGCCGATCACCTGGCCGATATCGTGGTTCAGGGTGGCGCGGACCTGGTAGTGGCCAATGGCGAGAACGCCGCCGCAGGTTTCGGCATCACACCGCGGCTGGCAGAGGAGTTGCTGGCGCAAGGCATCGATGTGCTCACCGGCGGAAATCACATTTGGGACCGCAAGGAACTGCTCGATTACATTCCGGGCGAGCCACGCCTGTTGCGGCCGGCGAATTTTCCGGAAGGCGCGCCGGGCTGGGGAATTTATGTGGGTACGGCGCGCAACGGTGTGCGTTATGCCGTGATCAACTTACAGGGGCGCGTATTCATGGCCTCCATTGACGATCCGTTCCGTGCGGCCGATCGCTTGCTTAGCACACTGGGCGCTGACGTGAAAGTGATCCTGGTAGATTTTCACGCCGAAACGACCAGCGAAAAACAGGCCATGGGCTGGCATCTGGATGGCCGCGTCTCCGCCGTGCTGGGAACGCACACCCACGTGGCCACGGCCGACGAACGGATTCTGCCTGGCGGCACCGCGTACCAGACTGATGTCGGCATGACCGGTCCGCACGACGGCGTGATCGGCATGGATCGTGCGGCGGTGCTTCGCCGCTTTCTTGACGGAATGCCGGCGCGATTTGAAGTGGCTACGGGCAACGCGCAAATGAATTGTGTTTGGATCGAAGTGGATTCTTCCACAGGGCGCGCGATTTCGATTGAGCGGCGGCGCTACCGCGGCGATTCCTGACGCCATGATGCTCGCGAGGCCAATTCGCAGTTCGGTTGCACACAAGCGCGGGGTTCGTCGCGGCGCCGGCAAGATATTAATTTCACTTTTGATGTTCCTGGCGGTCGGCGCGGTGGGCACGCATGCGCAAAGCGAAACGCCCATTGAGACGGAATTGCTGGCGACGCGGCGCGTGATGCCAGCCGTTGGTCCGGGACTGCGCGGCGTCTGCCGCGGGCCGGGCGGCAATTATTATGTACTGAGCGCGCCGGGCGACACGGTTTTGATTTACGACGCGGCAGGAAAGCGCGTGGGCCAAGTGCCGGCGGAGCCGGTGGGCGCGGCGGCGATCGTCTACGGCGAGAGTCTGTCCGTGGACGACTCGGGCCGAGTAGCGGTGGCGGATCGCGGAGCAAGCGGTGTGAAGATTTACGCTCCGGACGGATCGCTTGCCGTTTTTGTTCGCGTGGCCTCGCCAGAATCGGTGGCGTTTCTTGGGGGCGGCGAACTGGCAGTGGCTAGCGTTTCCGGGAAGCACCTGGTCGCGGTGTACGACATTACCGGAAGGCTACTGCGGGAATTCGGCGATCCAACCGACGTCGCCGAGCAGTCCGAACAGCCGCTGCCGGTTCAGCAGGCGAGCATGGGGCTGATCGCGACCGACGCATCGTCCGACGTGTACTTCGCGTTCGATTTCCTGCCAGCGGTTACGGTGCTCAAGTATGACCGGCTGGGCTACGCGTTGTTCGATATTTCGTCGAAGATTGCTGAGTTCGGACTTGCTCCTCCTACGGCAGCCCAAACCGAAAAGGACGAGATTGCGCGGATTCAAGGCGGAGGGTCGATCGCGCCGGACCGGGTGATCACAGGGCTGGGCGTCAATCCAAAAAACCAGGACCTGTGGGTATCGGCGGGCACGCTGTTGCTCCACTTCGATAAGGAAGGGGATCGGGTGGCTAGTTACCACACGTATACTCCCAGCGGGGGACGTCTGGAAGTTACGACGATTCTTGTAGAATCCGATCGCTTATTGCTCGGGGCCGATCCGTTTGGTTTGTACGAATTTGCGTTGCCGGACGAGGTCACGCATTGAATCCTTTTTTCGCGCGGCGACGGGCAAGCGTGTGATCGAAGCCGTTTCGGTGGAAGTCTCAACGATAAATCAAAATAAAGCTTTGTAGGACAGTGGTTTGAGTGTTTGTGGAAAACCTGTGAAAGACCTGTGCGCGCTTCCCTGGTCTTCGTAGAATTTTCGCTTGTGGCGAATCGTCGCATCGGAGAGAATCCCCCCCTCATCGGTTGTATGGCGGAGCGAGCAAATCGGAATTCTTGATCCTCGGAATTTTTCCCGAGACACGGTTTGTTGAGTGGTTACCTCGGGTGCTTCGTTTGCAATCGTAACACTGCTTCGAGATTGGTTTGGCGCGGAAGCCGAGGGCTTTATTTCCACAGAATATGCACACCTGTGGAAATAAAGCTGGTCTTCACTCGCCTCGCTTTTATTCAGGCGGGCTCCAAGTAGAGCCCGAACCCATGGGGGAAGTCGACCAGCATGACCGCTTGGGAAAAGATATTAGAGCGTATGGAGAGGCGGGTGAACCCGCATAGCTTCTCGACGTGGTTTCGTCCCACGCGGCAAGAAGGCACCGAGAACGGCAAGATCGTGGTGCGGGTGCCGTCGAAGCTTTTCAAAAAGCGGTTGACTGAGACCTACGGGCAATACCTCCAGGCCGTGCTGGCGGAGCTGGACATGGCCGACACACAGATCGATTTTCTGTGCCCCGCGAGCGAGTCTGCGCCCGCTGCCACGAATCCACCGGGAACCGCACCGCGGCAAACGCGCCTGGACTTCGATTCCGTGGAACATCAATTGAACCCGCGCTATTTGTTTGAGACGTTTATCGTGGGCGCGTCAAACCAATTCGCGCACGCCGCGGCGCTGGCGGTGGCGGAAGATCCTTCGCGCGCGTACAACCCGCTGTTCCTTTACGGCGGAGTGGGAATGGGGAAAACGCACCTGATGCAGGCCGTTGGGCACTTGATCAAGAAACGGAATCCCGCCGTGCGGCTGACGTATATCAGCGCGGAGAAATTTACGAACGAAGTGATCAACTCACTGCGCTTCGATCGCATGCTGAGTTTTCGCGAAAAGTTCCGATCGGTGGACGTGCTGCTCGTCGACGACATTCAATTCATCGCCGGCAAGGAGCGCACGCAGGAGGAATTCTTCCACACGTTCAACGCGCTCTACGAGCTGCAACGGCAAATCGTGGTTTCGTCGGATTGCCTGCCGAAGGAAATTTCGGCGATCGAGGAGCGGTTGAGGTCGCGCTTCGAGTGGGGACTGATCGCCGACATCCAGCCGCCGGATCTGGAAACGAAGATCGCTATTCTACAGAAGCGCGCAGATTCGGAGCGATTCGTGCTGTCCGATGAGGTTGCGGAATTTATAGCACGGTCGATTAAATCCAACGTGCGCGAGCTTGAGGGCGCGTTGACACGCCTGATGGCTTACACGGCGCTGACGGGCACGGCCGTGAGCTTGACCATGGCGCAGCAAGTATTGAGCAACATCATCACCACGCAAGAGAAAAGGGTCACGATCGAGTTGATTCAGAAGAAGGTTGGAGAGCAATTCGGGTTGCGCGAGCACGAGCTGAAGATTCGGTCGAA